>JBEAWD010000260.1:0-27772 GCA_041160585.1 Pseudomonadota bacterium
CGCTTCGACGAGCTGATCGGGCGCGTCGATCTGCTCGATACCCGGCGCGGCGTGGCGCACTGGAAGGCGCGCGGGCTCGATTTCTCGCGCATCTTCGCGGCGCCCCCGGTCGCGCCCGAGGTGCCGCGTCGCCATGTGGACTTCCAGGACCACGGCCTGGGCAAGGCCCTGGACATGAGCCTCATCGAGAAGTGCCAACCGGCCTTCAAGAAGGGCCAGACCACCAAGCTGCTGGAAACCGCACGCAACGTGAACCGCAGCGTGGGCGCCATGCTGTCGGGCGAACTGGTGCGACACCATCCTGAGGGCTTGCCCGACGACACCATCTTCATCCAGATGGAAGGCACCGGCGGTCAGAGCTTCGGCGCCTTCCTGGCCAAGGGCGTCTGCCTGTACCTGATCGGCGAAGCCAACGACTACACCGGCAAGGGTCTGTCGGGCGGCCGTGTGGTGGTGCGTCCGAGCATCGACTTCCGCGGTGACGCCACGCAGAACATCATCGTGGGCAATACGGTGCTGTATGGGGCCACCAGTGGTGAGGCCTTCTTCCGTGGCGTGGCCGGTGAGCGCTTCGCGGTGCGTCTGTCGGGCGCCACGGCGGTGGTGGAGGGCACGGGCGACCATGGTTGCGAGTACATGACCGGCGGCACGGTGGTGGTCCTGGGCAAGACCGGACGCAATTTCGCCGCGGGCATGAGCGGTGGGGTGGCCTATGTGTATGACGAAGATGGCCAATTCGCCAAGCGGTGTAACACCTCGATGGTGACCTTGGAGAAGGTGCTGGTCGCCGACGAACAGCAGGCCCAAGGCATACCGATGCACAAGGGCCAGGCCGATGAGGCCCTGCTGAAGTCCCTGGTCGAGCAGCAGCACCGCTGGACAGGTTCCCTGCGGGCGCGGGAGATCCTGGACAACTGGGCGGTGTCGCGCTCGAAGTTCGTCAAGGTGTTCCCCACCGAGTACCGACGCGCGCTGACGGAGTTGGCCGCGAAGCGGGCAGCGCCGGCTGCAGACGCTGCCAAGCCTGCAGCGGCGGCGGGCAAGAAGGCTGCAGCGGTGGGCAAGAAGACGCCGGCCAAGTGAAGTTTTGATTCAAGGATCTACCATGGGAAAAGTCACCGGCTTCCTGGAATTTGAGCGGCTTGAAGAGGGCTACGAGCCCGTGGCTCAGCGGGTCAAGAACTACAAGGAGTTCGTGATCGGCCTGAACAATGAGCAGGCCAAGGTGCAGGCCGCCCGTTGCATGGATTGCGGCACGCCGTTTTGCAACAGCGGCTGCCCGGTCAACAACATCATCCCGGACTTCAACGACCTGGTGTACCAGGGCGATTGGAAGAATGCGATCACGGTGCTGCACAGCACCAACAATTTCCCCGAGTTCACCGGCCGCATCTGCCCCGCCCCCTGCGAGGCCGCTTGCACGCTGAATGTGAACGATGACGCCGTGGGCATCAAGTCCATCGAGCACGCCATCATTGATCGGGCCTGGCAGGAGGGCTGGGTGCAGCCCCAGCCGCCCAAGGTGAAGACAGGCAAGAAGGTGGCCGTGATCGGTTCTGGCCCGGCCGGGCTGGCCGCCGCGCAACAACTGGCCCGCGCGGGCCACGACGTGACGGTGTTCGAGAAGAATTCGCGTATAGGCGGCCTGCTGCGTTACGGCATTCCCGACTTCAAGATGGAGAAGTCGCACATCGACCGCCGCGTCGACCAGATGAAGGCCGAGGGCGTGACCTTCCGCACCAGCGTGCTGGTGGGTGACATCGCCAAGGACTCCAAGGTCACGAATGACGCGCAGACCATCGTCTCGCCCCAGCAACTGCAGAAGGACTTTGATGCGGTGCTGTTGTGCGGCGGCGCCGAGCAAAGCCGCGACCTGCCGGTGCCCGGCCGCGACCTGGACGGCGTGCACTTCGCCATGGAGTTCCTGCCCCAGCAGAACAAGGTGGTGGCCGGCGACAAGCTCAAGGACCAGATGCGTGCAGACGGCAAGCATGTGATCGTGATCGGCGGCGGTGACACGGGCAGCGACTGCGTGGGCACCAGCAACCGCCACGGCGCAGCCAGCGTCACGCAGTTCGAACTCATGCCGATGCCGCCGCAAGAGGAAGACCGGCCGATGACCTGGCCTTACTGGCCCTACAAGCTGCGCACGTCCAGCAGCCACGAGGAAGGCTGCCAGCGTGAATTCGCGATTGCGACCAAGGAATTCATCGGCGGCACCGGCAAGGACAAGGGCTCGGTGAAGGGTCTCAAGACGGTCGAGCTGGAGTGGAAGAACGGCAAGATGGTCGAGGTGCCGGGCTCTGAAAAGGAGTGGAAGGCCGACCTCGTGCTGCTGGCCATGGGCTTCGTATCGCCGGTGGCCTCCATCCTGGACAGTTTTGGCGTGGACAAGGACAACCGCGGCAACGCCCGGGCCAGCACCGACTTCATCGGCGGCTATGCCACCAATGTCGCCAAGGTTTTCGCCGCCGGCGATATGCGCCGGGGCCAGAGCCTGGTGGTGTGGGCGATCCGCGAAGGTCGTCAAGCCGCGCGTGCGGTGGACGAGTTCCTCTTGGGTGCATCCGACCTGCCGCGCTGATTCCGTTCCTCAGGGCAGACTTTCGGGGTGTATCCGGGGAAACCCGGAACTTTTTCGAGCCCCGTGACACAATGTTGTGTTTGCCTCTTGAGACGACCACGCCTTGGTGACCGATGCCCTGATCGAGATCGACCATGTCAGTTTCGGGTACGACGCCAGCCGGCTCATCCTGAACGACATTTCGCTGCGCTTCCCGCGCGGAAAGGTCACGTCCATCCTGGGCGGATCCGGCTGCGGCAAGACGACCTTGCTGCGGTTGATTGGCGGGATCCACGGCACCGACCATGGCCGCGTGGTCTTCGACGGCGAGGTGGTGAGCGCACGCGACCGAGCGCAGTTGCTGCGTCTGCGTCGTCGCATGGGCATGTTGTTCCAGTTCGGCGCGCTGTTCACCGATCTGACGGTGTTCGACAACGTGGCCTTTCCCCTGCGCGAGCACACCGATTTGTCCGAGGCGATGATCCGCGACATCGTGCTGCTCAAGCTGCACGCGGTGGGCCTGCGTGGCGCGGCCGGGCTGAAGATTTCCGAGGTGTCGGGGGGCATGGCTCGGCGCATCGCGCTGGCCCGTGCGATCGCGCTGGACCCTGAACTCATCATGTACGACGAGCCCTTTGCGGGGCTGGACCTGATTTCCATGGGCGTGGCTGCCAACCTCATCCGCAAGCTCAACGACATCACCGGCAGCACCTCGCTGGTGGTGTCGCATGACGTGCCCGAGTGCATGGCCATCAGTGACCACGTGGTGCTGCTGGCCAACGGTGGGCGCGTCGTGGCGCAGGGCACACCGGCCGAGCTGATGGGCTCGAACGACCCCGAAGTGCGACAGTTCGTGCGCGGAGAGCCCGACGGCCCTGTGAAGTTCCACTACCCCGCGCCCAGCCTGGAGGCAGACTTCGGGGTGGACGCCGAGGCGAGGGCCTGATCGTGCAAGCGGTTTCCGGGCTCCAAAGGCTGGGTGCTGCGGCGCTCAATGTGCTGCAGGGCTTCGGCCATGCGGCCTTCTTCTTTCGCGACCTCTTGTGGCACAGCCCGGCCGCGCTCAGGCGATTTGGCCTTGTCGTCCATCAGATCCACGCCATCGGCAACCGGTCGCTGGTGATCATCCTGGCCTCGGGTCTGGCCGTGGGTTTCGTGCTGGCGCTGCAGATGTACTACGCGCTGGTGACCTATGGCGCCACCGAGTCCTTGGGTCTGATCGTGAACCTGGCCTTGGTGCGGGAACTCGGTCCGGTGGTGGCGGCGCTGCTGTTTGCCGGCCGCGCCGGTACATCACTGACGGCCGAGATCGGCCTGATGAAGGCCGGCGAGCAACTCTCGGCCATGGAGATGATGGCCGTGGACCCACGCAGCCGCGTGCTGGCGCCGCGCTTCTTGGCCGGCATGATCTCGATGCCGTTGTTGGCGGGTCTGTTCTCGGCCATCGGCATCTTGGGTGCTTGGGCGGTCGCGGTGGGCCTGATCGGTCTGGACGCGGGCAACTTCTGGTCGCTGATGCAGTCGCGCGTGGACGTGTGGCGCGATGTGGGCAATGGCATCGTCAAGAGTTTCGTGTTCGGCGTGATCTGCACGGCCGTGGCGCTGTATCAGGGCCACGAAACCCAAGCCACGCCGGAAGGCGTGGCCTACGCCACCACGCGTACGGTGGTGATTTCGTCGCTTTCGGTGCTGGGCATGGACTTCGTGCTCACCGCCTTGATGTTTTCAACGCCCTGAAGCCTGTGGCACGGGCGTGATGAGGAAGGCAAGATGAGCAAGAAGGGAATCGAGGTACTGGTCGGCTGTTTCGTGCTGCTGGGCCTGGCCGGGCTGCTGTTCCTGTCGTTGAAGGCCGCCAATCTGGCCAGCTTCGGCGAGCGCAACGGCTACATGGTGAGCGCGCGTTTCGACAACATCGGTGGCCTGAAGCCGCGCGCACCGGTGCGCAGCGCCGGTGTGACCGTGGGTCGTGTGAAGACCATCGGCTTGGACCCCAAGACCTTCCAGGGTGTGGTGACGATGGAGTTGGACCCGGGTGTTCAGTTCCCGCGGGACTCATCGGCCAAGATCCTCACCTCCGGCCTGCTCGGTGACCAGTTCATCGGCATCGAGCCCGGTGGAGACGAGAAAAACCTGGTGGCGGGCGACGTGATCACCTCCACCCAGTCGGCGGTGATCCTGGAAAACCTGATCGGCCAGTTCCTGTTCAACAAGGCCGCGGACGGCTCGGGGGCTGCCAAATGAAGCGTGCCCTGCTGATCGCCTTGGCACTGGCGGCTGCACCCCTATGGGCGACGGCCCAAGCGGCTGCACAACAGCCGACACAACAGCCGACAGAACAGCCGACAGAACAGCCGAAGCAAACGACGACTGCACCCGCCCCCCAGCCGACGGCCCAACAGGCCTCCATGGCGGCCGCGCTGTTGAAGGCCGCGGGGCGGTTTGCCCCGGCGGGGCCGGCCAATGATCCGCTTGAGGGGATCAACCGTGCCGTGTTCCTTTTCAACGGTGTGCTGGACCACGTGCTGATCAAGCCCGTGGCAGAGGCCTACGAGTCGATGGTGCCCAAGCCCCTGAGAGCGGGTGTGGGCAATGCGCTGGGCAATGTGTCGGACGCCTGGTCGGCCGTGAACTTGGTGCTGCAGGGCAAGGGTGCGCGTGCGGTGGAGATGACCCTGCGCGTGGGCATCAACACCACGTTTGGCCTGGCAGGTCTGCTGGACATCGCCACCGAGGCGGGCCTTGAGCGGCAAACCGAGGATTTCGGGCAGACGCTGGGTCGTTGGGGCGTGCCTGCGGGTCCCTATGTGGTGTTGCCGCTCTTCGGGCCTTCCACCTTGCGCGATGCCGCTGCGTTCAGCTTGGACACCGCCTACACCTCGGCGGTGTTTCCCAGCGATGCGCCGCAGAAATGGCGCTGGCTGGGCCTGCGCCTGACGGATGCGCGCACGGATGCGCTTCCCTTCACCCGCATGCTGGACACCGTGGCGCTTGATAAATACATCTTTGTGCGTGACGCTTATCTCTCCCGCCGGCGCAATCTTGTCTACGATGGGAATCCACCCCCGTTGGAGCAAGACGACGCCACGACTGCGCTGGAGCGCGACGATTGAACATGAACCGCCTGACCCTGATCCTGACCCGACCATCGGCTGATGGTCACCATCTCCCCTTTTCCATCTTCGTGAGGGCCACGGCCGCCTGTGCCTTGATCGCCCTGTCGGCTGCGATGGCCCTGCACGGCACACCGGCGCGTGCTCAGTCAGCTTCGACGGCCGCCACTTCGGCGGCAGTGGCACCGGACGCGTTCATCCTGGACCTGTCCACCGAGGTGCTCAACACCGTCAAGGCCGACAAGGCCATTCAGGGGGGTGACTTGGCCCGGGTGATGGCGCTGGTCGACAACCGGGTGATGCCGCATGTGAATTTCCAGCGTATGACCGCTTCGGCCGTCGGCCGGCACTGGCGAACCGCAACGCCGGAGCAGCAAAAGCGGCTGCAGGAAGAGTTCAAGACTTTGCTCGTGCGCACCTATTCGGGTGCGCTGGCGCAGGTGAAGGACCAATCGATTTCGCTCAAGCCGCTGAGGTCGAACCCCGGTGATGCCGAGGTGGTGGTGCGCACCGAGATCAAGGGCCGGGGAGAGCCTATCCAGCTCGACTACCGGCTGGAGCGCTCCGGCAATGGTTGGAAGGTCTACGACTTCAACGTGCTGGGCATCTGGCTGGTCGAGCAATACCGTTCAAGCTTCGCTCAGGAAATCACGGCCTCGGGCATTGACGGGCTGATCAACAAGCTGGCCGAGCGCAACAAGGGCGCGGGCTCCAAGGCGTGAACATCTCGCTTCCACCCCGGTTGACCATGCAGGAGGCCACCGCAGCCTTGAGGGGCCTGCTGGAAGCGCTTCAATCGGCGCCGGGGCCGGTGGTCCAGGTGGACGCATCGCCGCTTCGAGAACTGGACACGGCGGCGATTTCGGTGCTGCTGCAGTACCGGCGCCGCGTGCATGAACGTGGCCTGATGATGCAGCTCAACGCCGTGCCGGCCAAGTTGGCGGCGCTGATGGCGCTGTACGGGGTGTCGGACCTTTTCGGCGTCGATGGCCTCAGCGCGAACCCGGCAGGTAGCGGCGCGCCCTGAGGTTGCGCTTGATCTCCTGCAGCGGCCCGCGCATGTCGGGCCCCAGGCGCAGGGCCACGCCGGTGGTCAGGATGTCGACGATGGTCAGGTGCAACAGGCGCGAGACCATGGGGCTGTAGCGGTCATGGTCTTCGGGGTGGTCGGCGGCGAGCAGCAGGCGACTGCTCCCGTTGGCCACATGCGCCAGGGGTGAGGCACTGGCCGTGATCAGGATGGTGGTGGCGCCCTTGCGGTGGGCGATGTCTTCGGCGTCCAACAGGTCGCGGCTGCGGCCCGAGTTCGAGATGATCACCGCGCAATCGCCCGGGCCCAGCATGGTAGCGCTCATCACCTGCACATGGCCATCGCTGATGGCAGTGGCCGTCACGCCCAAGCGGAAGAACTTGTGCTGGGCGTCCTGGGCCACGATGCCCGAGTTGCCCACCCCGTAGAACTCGATGCGGCCCTTTTGGCGGCAAGCCTTGGTGAGGGCTTCGATGGCCAGGTCAAAGGCGTGGTCAGCCGCCTCGTTGCGGTAGCGCAAGAGTGCGCTGACCGAGTTGTCGATGACCTTGACGACGATGTCGTGCGGCTTGTCGTCTTCGTCTACGGCACGGTGCACGAAGGGCACGCCCTCGTTGACCGTTCCGGCCAGCTTGAGCTTGAAATCGGCCAGTCCGTCGTAACCCACGCTGCGGCAAAAACGCACGACCGTGGGCTTGCTCACATGGGCGCGCTCGGCCAACTCCACCACCGGCAGGCTGGCGAAGCTGCGCGGGTCGGCCAACACCAGTTTGGCCACGCGCTGCTCGGCCGGTGGCAGTGCGGGCAAGGAAGCGCGGATGCGGTCGATGAGGCTCATGGTGGTGGGTGTCCCTTGTCTACTGCTCTTCGGACCAGGCGTGGCCGTCGCGCGCGACCAGGGCACTGGCCGCGGGGGGCCCCCAGCTGCCCGCCACATAGGGTCGGGGGCCCTCGGTGTCCTGCGCCCAGTGGTGCAGGATGGGCTCAACCCAGCGCCAGGCCTGCTCTTGCTCGTCGCTGCGCACGAACAGGTTGAGTCGTCCGGCCAGGGCGTCCAGCAGCAGGCGCTCATAGGCACCGATTCGGTCAGTGGGGAAGGCCTTGTCGAAATCCAGGTCCAGCGACACGGGCGACAGCTGCTCGGTGCCGCTGCCGCCGGGACCCAAGCCACCCTTGGCCGCCAGCAGGTGCAACTCCAAGCCGTCCTCGGGCTGGAGCTTGATGACGAGCTTGTTGGCGCGTGCCGCACCGGGGAAGATGGGATGTGGCACCGGGCGGAAGTTCACCACGATCTGCGCCTCGCGCGCGGCCAGGCGTTTGCCCGTGCGCAGGTAGAAGGGCACACCCGCCCAGCGCCAGTTCTGCACCTCGGTGCGCAGGGCAACAAAGGTGTCGCAGTGGCTGCCGGGGGGCACCTTATCCTCTTCGAGGTAGCCGGGCGCCTTCTGGCCGTCGATCATGCCGGCGCGGTACTGGCCGCGCACCACGTCGCGTGCCACGGTGTCGGCCGTGAAGGGCTTGAGCGATCGCAGCACCTTGAGCTTCTCATCGCGGATGGCGTCGGCGTCGTTCGACGGTGGCGGCTCCATGGCGATCATGGTCAGCAGTTGCAGCGCATGGTTCTGGATCATGTCGCGCAGTGCGCCGGTGCGGTCATAGAAGTCGCCGCGTGTGCCCACACCGATGCTCTCGGCCAGGGTGATCTGAATGTTGGAGATGGACTCGCGCCGCCACAGGGGCTCGAACAGGGCGTTTCCAAAGCGCAGTGCCGACAGGTTCTGCACCGCGGGCTTTCCCAGGTAGTGGTCGATGCGCAGCGCCTGCTGCTCGGTGAAGGCGCTGGCCACTGCGCGGTTGATCTCTCGTGCGCTCTGCAGATCGTGGCCCAGGGGTTTTTCCAGCACCACGCGCACATGCGGACCGTTCAGGCCGACGGTGCCCAACTGTTGGCAGATCTGCGGGAACAGGTGCGGGCTGGTGGCCAGGAACAGCACCACGGTGCGGGCGCCGCGGGCCTCAACCCAGCCCTTGAGCCCTTCGTAGTCACTGGCCTTGGACAGGTCCATGCGCCGGTAGTGCAGCAGCGCTGAGAACCGGTCGAACTCCTCTTGGCTGGGTTGCTTGGCCGCCTCAACTTCGAAGAAGCGCTCTCGGATGAAGGCACGGTACTGCTCGTCGCTGCGGTCGTCACGCGCCACAGCGAGAATTCGACCGTCGGACGGCAACTTGTGGTGGCGCCAGGCCTGGAACAAGGCCGGCATCAGCTTGCGCCAGGTCAGATCACCCGTGCCGCCGAAGAGAATCAGATCAAAGGACATGAAGACTCGCTCAAACCCATCACCGGCGTGCGTGATGCGGACACTTCAGCACGGCGATGTAACAAAGTTACACTTTGCATGATGCATGAGTTTCATGCGCGGGTCAATTCGACGGAACACAGGATGAATCAACTCGAACAGCTCAAGCGCCACACCACTGTGGTGGCCGACACCGGCAACTTCAAGCAGTTGGCGCAGTTCGCGCCACGCGATGCCACCACCAACCCGTCCCTGATCCTCAAGGCGGTGCAGCAGCCGGAATACGCGCCGCTGTTGGCCGAGGTGGTGGCCGCGAATCCGGGGCTGCCGCTGCCGCAGGTGATCGACCGTGTGCTGGTGCGCTTCGGCTTGGAAATCCTGAAGGTGGTGCCGGGTCGTGTGAGCACCGAGGTGGACGCGCGCCTGAGCTTCGACCGCGCCGCCACCGTGCAGCGCGCCCGGGACATCATGTCGCTTTACGAAGCCGCCGGTGTGGGGCGCGACCGTGTGCTCATCAAGATCGCCGCCACCTGGGAGGGCATCCAGGCGGCTGCGGAGTTGGAGCGCGAGGGCATCCACTGCAACCTCACCTTGCTGTTCGCCTTCTGCCAGGCGGTGGCCTGCGGGGAGGCGGGCGTTCAGCTGATTTCTCCTTTCGTGGGGCGCATCTACGACTGGGCCAAGAAGAGCGCGGGTACCGGTTGGGACGAAGCCGCGATGGCCGGCGTGAACGACCCCGGCGTGCGGTCGGTGGCGCAGATCTTCAACTACTACAAGCACTTCGGGATCCGTACCGAGGTGATGGGCGCGAGCTTTCGCAATGTGGGGCAGGTGCTGGCGCTGGCCGGCTGCGACCTCCTGACGATCAGCCCAGAACTGCTGGCGGCCCTGCAGGCCAGCGATGCGCCTGTGGAGCAGCGCCTGAGCGCAGAAGCCGCGCGGTCTCTGATGCTGGAGCGCGTGCAACTGGATGAGGCGGCGTTCCGCTATGCCTTGAACGCCGATGCGATGGCCACCGAGAAGCTGGCCGAGGGCATCCGCGCCTTTGCTGCGGACGCCGAAAAGCTCGACGCCTTGGTCATGCGCGCGGCGCACTGACCGTTTCCGGAGTGCACGACATGAGCGCCACCGCTGCCTTTGCGACGACCGTTCGAGGCGACCGCACCGATGCCTGGGCTGCGCTGAAGGCGCAAGCTGCGGGTGAGGCACGCCTGTTGGACCTGCGCAAAGCCTTTGAGGCCGATGCCACACGGTTTGAACGGTTGAGCCTTCAGGCGCCGGCCGTCTTTGCCGACCTGAGCAAGAACCTGTGGGACGAGCGGATTCGAGCCGGCCTGTTTGACCTGGCAGCGGCCTGCGGCGTGGCCCAGCGGCGCGACGCGATGTTCGCCGGCGCGCCCGTGAACACCACCGAGGGACGCGCGGTGCTGCACACCGCGCTGCGCGCCCCGCGTGGGCGGGGTCCGTATTCCGATGAGGTGCATGGGGTGCTTGATGGCCTGCTGGACTTTGCCGAGCGGGTTCGGGATGTGTCGCGCAGTGGCATCCGCGACGTGGTCAACATCGGCATCGGCGGCAGCGACCTGGGGCCGCAGATGGCGGTGGCCGCACTGGACGCCCATGTGCACCCGGGGTTGCGCTTTCACTTCGTGAGCAATGTGGATGGTCACGACCTGGCGCCGGTGTTGCGCCACCTGAACCCGGCCACCACGCTCTTCATCGTGGCCTCCAAGACCTTCACCACGCAGGAGACCCTGGCCAATGCGCAGGCGGCCAAGGATTGGTACCTGGCCCACGGCGGCAGCGAGGTGTCGCGGCATTTCGTGGGCGTGACCACCAACCTCCAGGCGGCGGCCGCTTTCGGCATCACCACCACCTTTGGTTTCTGGGACTGGGTGGGCGGCCGCTACTCCATGTGGGGTGCGATCGGCTTGCCGATTGCGATTGCCTTGGGTGCCGAAGGCTTTCGTGCCTTCCTGCGCGGGGCGCATGAGATGGACCTTCATTTCCTGCAGGCGCCCCCGCCACACAACCTGCCCTTGCAACTGGGCCTGTTGGACGTTTGGTACCGCAACTTCATGGGCTATGCCAGCCGCAGCGTGGCCCCCTACCACCAGGGCCTTCGTCGGCTGCCGGCCTACCTGCAGCAGTTGGAAATGGAGTCCAACGGCAAGTCGGTCGACGTCGAGGGCCAGACCCTGCCCTTTGCCACCAGCCCGGTGGTGTGGGGCGAGCCGGGCACCAACGGTCAGCACGCCTACTTCCAGATGTTGCACCAGGGCACCGACGTGATCCCGGTGGAATTCATTGCGGTGAAGCAGCCCACGCACGAAATCGCAGGTCTGCATCGAAAGCTCCTGGCCAACTGCCTGGCGCAGAGCCAGGCGCTGATGCTGGGCAAGACGGCTGACGAGGCTGCCACGGAAAAGCCGCCCACCGCGTCGGCCGACATGGCGCCTGAGGTGATTGCGCGCCACCGCACCTTCCCCGGCAACCGGCCGAGCACCACCTTCGTTCTTGAGAGGCTGGACCCCTACGCGCTGGGGGCGCTGGTGGCGATGTACGAGCACCGGGTGTTCACCAGCGCCGCGGTGTGGGGCATCAACGCCTATGACCAGTGGGGGGTGGAGCTGGGCAAGGCCCTGTGCAACCAACTGCTGCCGCGCCTGGACAGTGGTGATGTGTCGGGCCTTGACGGCTCGACGGCAGGCCTGCTGAACCGGCTGCGCTGAGGATCCGGCGGCTGCCCTTGGCCCCGCGAGGCGGCTGCCCGTGCGCCCTCAGCCGCAGCCTCAGGCCGGCGCCAACCAGCGCTCCACCAGCCGCACCCAAAGGCTTGCACCCGGGCCGATCAGTTCATCGTTGAAGTCGTAGTTGGGGTTGTGCAGGGTGCAGGGGCCCATGCCATGGCCGGGCGTGCGGTGGTCACCGTCGCCGTTGCCGATCACGAAGTAGGAGCCGGGCACCTTCTGCAGGAAATAGCTGAAGTCCTCGGCCCCCATGGTGGGCTCGAAGTTCAAGGTGTTCTCTTCGCCCACCACATCCTTCATCACCTCGCGCAGGAAGGCGACCTCGGCCTTGTGGTTGATCGTCGGCGGGTAGTTGCGGCTGAATTTGAATTCGACCGTGGCGCCGAAGGCCGCCGCGGTGTGCTGCGCAATCTCGTTCATGCGGCGCTCGATCATGTCGAGCATCTCGAGGGTGAAGGTGCGCACCGTACCTTGCACGACGCAGTGGTCGGGCACCACGTTGGTGGCCTCACCGGCGTGGATCATCGTCACCGAAATCACGGCGGCATCGATCGGACGCTTGTTGCGCGTGATGATGGTCTGGAAGGCCTGCACCATCTGGCAGGCCACCGGCACCGGGTCGATGCCATTGTGGGGCAGGGCTGCGTGCGATCCCTTGCCCACGATCTTGATGTGGAACTCGTTGCTGGAGGCCATCATCGGACCGTCGCACACCGCGAACTGACCGGCCTTCATGCCCGGCCAGTTGTGCATGCCGAACATGGCCTGCATGGGGAACTTCTCGAACAAGCCGTCCTTGATCATTTCGCGCGCGCCGCCACCGCCTTCTTCGGCCGGCTGGAAGACGAAGTGCACGGCACCGTCAAAGTGGCGGTGCTGGGACAGGTGCTTGGCGGCGGCCAACAGCATGGCGGTGTGGCCATCGTGCCCACAGGCGTGCATCTTGCCCTGGTGCACGCTGGCGTGCGGGAACCGGTTGTGTTCGGTCATGGGCAGGGCGTCCATGTCGGCGCGCAGACCGATGGCGCGCTGGCTGCTGCCGTTTCGGATGGTCCCCACCACGCCCGTGGTACCGAGGCCGCGATGCACTTCGATGCCCCAGGACTGCAGGGCCTGGGCGACCACGTCGGCGGTGCGCACCTCCTGGAAGCACAGCTCGGGATGGGCATGGATGTCGCGGCGGATGGCGGTGATGGCCGGCACGTCGGCCAGGATCGATTCGATGAGCTTCATGCGGGTCTCCGTTTGCGCCAGTTTATGCCTGCAGCGCCAAACCGGCTGTGACATCATGGCGAAATGTCCGACCGCCTGTCCACGCCCTCGTCCGCCGCCCAGCCGATCCGCACGGTGCGGGCGGCCTGCCCCCATGATTGCCCGGACACCTGTGCCATGCGGGTGTCGGTGCAGGGCGATCGGGTGGTGAAGCTGCAGGGTGATCCCGACCACCCCATGACGCACGGGGCACTGTGCACCAAGGTGTCGCGCTACGCGGAGCGTGTGGAACACCCCGACCGTGTGCTGCAGCCCCTGCGACGCATGGGCCCCAAGGGCAGTGGGCGGTTCGTGGCCGTGCCCTGGGACGAGGCGCTGGACGACATTGCCGCCCGACTCCGGGCCATTGCCGCCCGAGATCCCTTGGCCATCCTGCCCTACAGCTACGCCGGAACGATGGGGCTGGTGCAGGGCGAAAGCATGGCCGCGCGGTTTTTCCACCGCCTGGGGGCCTCCCTGCTGGATCGCACCATCTGCGCCAGCGCCGGCGCGGCCGGCCTGACGGCGACCTACGGTGGCAAGGTGGGCATGCGCACCGAGCACTTCGCGCAGAGCAAGCTCATCCTGATCTGGGGCAGCAACTCGATTGCCTCCAACCTGCACTTCTGGACCTTCGTGCAACAGGCCAAGCGCCAGGGCGCCAAGCTGTGGTGCATCGACCCCCGGCGCACCGAGACGGCCGACAAGTGCCACCGGCACCTGGCCATCCGACCTGGCACCGATGGGGCACTGGCCCTGGCCCTGGCGCGCGAGCTGATCGTGCGCAACGAACTGGACCATGACTACATCCGCGACCACCTGGACGGTTTCGAGGTGTTGCGCGAGAAGGCCATGCCGTGGACCTTGGAGCGTGCGGCGGCCGAGTGTGGCGTGGCCCTGGACGACCTGCGTGAACTGGCGCACGACTACGGCGCTGCACGCCACGGCGGCTTGGGTGCGCCGGCGGCGATTCGGTTGAATTACGGCATGCAGCGTGTGCATGGTGGCGGCAACGCGGTGCGTTTGGTGGCCCTGCTGCCCTGCCTGATCGGAGCCTGGCGCCACCCGGGCGGCGGCATGCTGCTGTCCAGCAGCGGTTGGTTTGCGCCGGTACGGCGTGACGCCTGGCTGCAAAGGCCTGACTTGTTGAATGGCCGACCCACGCGAACCATCAACATGAGCACCATCGGCGACGACCTGCTGCGGCCGGCCAGCCACGGGTTCGGTCCGCGCATCGAGGCCGTGGTGGTCTACAACAGCAACCCGGTGGCGGTGGCGCCCGAATCGTCCAAGGTCGTCCGGGGTTTTCAGCGGGAAGACCTGTTCACTGTGGTGATGGAGCACTTCCTGACCGACACGGCCGACTGCGCCGACTATGTGCTGCCGGCCACCACGCAGCTGGAACATTGGGACGTGCACACCAGCTACGGGCACACCGATGTGGTGATCAATGAGCCCGCCGTTCGCCCGCGTGGGCAGGCTCGAAGCAATGCGCAGATCTTTCGCGACTTGGCTGCCCGCATGGGTTTCGACGACCCTTGTTTCCGGGATGACGACGAGACCTTGGCTCGCGGTGCGCTCAAGGGTATCGACTTCGAGGCCCTGCGGCAGCAGGGCTGGCAGCCGCTGGGCGTGGCCGATGCGCCGTTCGCTGCGGGTGGTTTTCCCACGCCCCATGGCCGCGCCCGCGTGGCCAGCGAGGAGTGGGGTGTGCCCGACTACATCCCCAACCATGAAAGTGCGGTGAGCACGCCCGAGTTGGCGCAGCGCTACCCACTGGCGATGATTTCGCCACCGGCGCGCAACTTCCTGAATTCGACCTTTGTGAACGTGCGCAGCCTGCGCGACATCGAAGGCGAGCCGCTGTTGGAGATGCACCCGGACGATGCGTCCCCGCGCGGTCTTCAGGACGGGCAAACGGTGTGCGTGTTCAACGACCGGGGCCGCTACCACTGCCGCGTGCGACTGAGCACGCGGGCGCGGCCCGGGGTGGTCAATGGCTTGGGCATTTGGTGGCGAAAGCTGGGCCTGCGCGGCACCAATGTGAACGAGGTGACGCACCAGCGCTTGACGGACCTGGGGCGCGCGCCGACCTTCTACGATTGTCTGGTCGAGGTCAGGGCCGATTGACGGCTCTGTGAAGGCCCATCGTGCACGGATCGGCCGGCCGGGTGGCCCTGTCCCTTGCAGTGGCCGTGCTTCTGTGGGGCCTGCCGTCCTGGCCCTGTGCGGCAAGTCCTGCGCATTGGGCGCGGTCAGTGGCTGGCCATCTCAGCGTGCTGCAATCGGCGCGCCCCATCGAGGATTGGGTATCCGACCCGGACACGCCCGAGCCCCTGCGTGAACGGCTGGAGCTGGCCCAGGCGCTGCGCCACTTCGCGAGCCGCGAACTGGCCCTGCCGGACAACGCCAGCTACCGACGCTATGCCGACCTGGGCCGCCCCTTCGTGTTGTGGAACGTGGTGGCCGCGCCAGCCCTTTCCCTCGACTTGAAGTCCTGGTGCTACCCGGTCACCGGCTGCGTGGGGTACCGCGGCCATTTCAGCCCCGAGCGCGCCCACCAGGAAGCGCGCGCCCTGAGGGAGCAGGGATGGGAGGTGCACGTTTACGGCGTACAGGCCTATTCCACACTGGGCTGGACGAACTGGTTGGGCGGTGACCCGGTGCTCAACACCTTTGCGCGTGGCTCACCGATTGAACTGGCGCGCCTGTTGTTCCACGAATTGGCCCATCAGGTGGCCTACGCGGCCGGGGACATGGCCTTCAGTGAAGGCTATGCCACGGCGGTCGAAACCCTGGGCTTGGCCCATTGGGCGGCACACCCTTCATCGGCGCAGGTCGGCGCCCAGGAGTGGAGCCACTGGCATCAGCGGCAGGCGCAGCGGCGTGCATTCAATGCGCTGGTGGGCGCACACAAGGCTGAACTCGCGGCGCTGTACCGGTCTCGCATGGCCGATGAAGCGCGGTTGGAGCGCAAGCAGATGCTGCAGGCGCAGTTCCGAGAGCGCTACGAACAGTGGCGCGATCAGGATGGGCCGGGCGACCGCCGCCTGGACGCCTGGGTGGGCACGCTCAACAACGCCGCCTTGGCCCTGCATGGCAGCTACCAGGATTGGGTGCCGGCATTCGTCGCGCTGTTCGAACTCGAGGGGCGCGACTTCAGTCGGTTTCATGCGGCCGTCAAGCGGCTGGCCGCCGCACCGCCGGCGCACAGACGGCAGGCCATGGCCGAGCTGTGCCCCCCTTGTGCGGCATCGGCACTGCCGCAGCGCTGATGCGCGCGTCTTCCTAGAATGCCGGCATGTCAGCCGTCATTTTCGATCGCGTCGAGAAAACCTACTCCGGCGCACGCGGCTCGCTCAAGGCTTTGGATGGCGTGTCCTTCCAGATCGAGTCCGGCGAGTTCTTTGGGCTGTTGGGCCCCAACGGCGCGGGCAAGACCACGCTGATCAGCGTGCTGGCTGGCCTGGCGCGGGCCAGTGCCGGGCGCGTGAGCGTGATGGGGCACGACGTGGTCGAGGACTACGCCAGCGCGCGCAAGGCATTGGGCATCGTGCCGCAGGAATTGGTTTTCGACCCCTTCTTCAGCGTGCGCGAAACGCTGGTGATCCAAAGTGGCTACTTCGGCGTGCGCCACAACGATGCGTGGATCGATGAACTGCTGGAGGGTTTGGGCCTGGCCGACAAGGCCAAGTCCAATATGCGCCAGCTGTCGGGCGGCATGAAGCGACGCGTGCTGGTGGCCCAGGCCCTGGTGCACCGTCCGCCTGTGATCGTGCTGGACGAACCCACCGCCGGCGTGGACGTGGAGCTGCGCCAGACCCTATGGCACTTCATCTCACGCCTGAACAAGGAAGGCCACACGGTGCTGCTGACCACGCATTACCTGGAAGAGGCCGAGGCCTTGTGCCACCGGATCGCCATGCTGAAGAAGGGTCGCATCGTGGCACTGGACCGCACGGAGAACCTCTTGGCCGGCACCGCCAGCACCATGCTGCGGTTCAAGACCGACCAGGCCCTGCCGCCCGATCTGGCCGTGCAGGCGCGCGTGACGGGGCGCAGCGTGCAATTGCAGGCCCACCATGCCGAGGAGGTGGAGGGCTTGCTCAAGCGCCTGCGTGAAGGCGGTGTGCGGGTGGAAGATTTGGAAATAGGCCGCGCTGATCTGGAGGACGTGTTCCTGGAGATCATGCAGAACCCCGCTCAGGCCGGCGGCTCCCAGACCAACGGGGTGCGGGCATGAGCAGCGGGTTTTCGCTTGAGGGTGCGGGCACCCTGTTCCGCAAGGAGGTGCTGCGCTTCTGGAAGGTCAGCTTCCAGACCATCGGCGCACCGGTGCTGACCGCACTGCTGTACCTGCTCATCTTCGGCCATGTGCTGGAGGACCATGTGCAGGTTTACGAGCGGGTGGGCTACACCGGCTTCCTGCTGCCGGGCTTGGTGATGATGAGCGTGCTGCAGAACAGCTTTGCCAACACCAGCAGTTCCCTCATCCAAAGCAAGGTCACGGGCAACCTCGTGTTCCTGTTGGTCACGCCTTTGTCGCACGGGGCGTGGTTTGCGGCCTATGTGGGCGCTTCGATGGTGCGCGGCCTGGCGGTGGGCTTGGGCGTGTTCTTGGTGACCGCGGCATTCGTGCCGGTGTCTTTCGTGGAGCCTTGGTGGATCATCACCTTCGCGGTGCTGGGTTCGGGCCTGCTGGGCTCAATGGGGCTGATCGCCGGCCTGTGGGCCGAGAAGTTCGACCAGATGGCGGCCTTTCAGAATTTCATCATCATGCCCATGACCTTTCTGGCCGGCGTGTTCTATTCCATCCACTCCCTGCCAGCTTTTTGGCAGACGGTCAGCCACTTCAACCCCTTCTTCTACATGATCGACGGTTTCCGACGCGGCTTTTTCGGCCAGTCCGACGTGTCGCCCTGGTTCAGCCTGGCCGTGGTGGGAACAGCGTTTGTGCTGGTGGCCGGCGTGGCGCTGCGCCTGCTGGCGCGGGGCTACAAGATTCGGGCCTGATCCGGACGCGGGCTCGGGTTAACCCCCGGTCGATACAATCGGCGCACCATGGCAGACCCCACGCCCCAAGAGGTGCGCACCTACATCGCGCACGGCCTTCCCTGCGAGCATCTGGAAGTCGAAGGCGACGGCCGGCATTTCTTCGCCACGATCGTCTCCGCCGAGTTTGAGGGCAGGTCCCGCGTGGCCCGCCACCAGCGCGTGTATGCCGCCCTGGGCGACCGCATGCGCGAACAGATTCATGCCCTGTCGATGAAGACGCTCACGCCGGCCGAGTGGCAGGCGCAGGGCTGATTGACGGGCTGAAACATGGACCAACTGCTGATCCGCGGCGGGCGAACGCTACAGGGTGAGGTGCGCATCGCCGGGGCCAAGAATGCCGCCCTGCCCGAGTTGTGTGCGGCGCTGTTGACGGCTGAGCCCGTGGTGCTGCGCAATGTGCCGCACCTGCAGGACGTCTCCACCATGATGAAGCTGCTGCGCCATATGGGCGTGCAGCTTCAAAGACCTGAGCCCGAGTCGACCGAACTTCACCTGAATGCGGCAACCCTGGACAAGCCCGAGGCGCCGTACGAGATGGTCAAGACGATGCGCGCGTCCATCCTGGTGCTGGGGCCCCTGCTGGCCCGCGGCGGGCGCGCGCGCGTGTCCTTGCCCGGCGGCTGTGCGATCGGATCGCGGCCAGTGGACCAGCACATCCGGGGCCTGCAGGCCATGGGTGCGGAGATCAACGTGGCGCACGGCTACATCGAAGCCCGTGTGCCCACGCCCAGCGGCCGGTTGCAGGGTGCCCGCATCACCACCGACATGGTGACGGTCACCGGTACCGAGAACCTGTTGATGGCCGCCACGCTGGCCGAAGGTGAAACCGTGCTGGACAACGCTGCGCAGGAGCCAGAGGTCACTGACTTGGCCGAGCTGCTGGTGGCCATGGGTGCCAAGATCCAGGGCATCGGCACGCGGCGCCTCGTGGTTCAGGGCGTGGAGCGTCTGCACGCGCCCGGTACTGCAGACGGTGCGGGCCATGATGGGTGTGTGGGCCACGACATCATCGCCGACCGCATCGAGGCCGGCACCTTCCTGTGTGCCGTAACCGCTACCGGTGGCCAGGCGCTGCTGCGCGGCGCCAGGGCCGACCACCTGGAGGCTGTGATCGACAAGCTGCGCCAGGCCGGCGCGCGCATCGAATCCGTCCCCGAGGGCATTCGGATTCAGGCCCAGGGCCGTCCCAAGGCGGTGGGGTTCCGCACGAGCGAGTACCCGGCCTTTCCCACCGATATGCAGGCGCAGTTCATGGTGGTGGATTGCATCGCCGAAGGATCGGCCACGGTGACCGAGACCATCTTCGAAAACCGCTTCATGCACGTCAACGAGTTGGTTCGTCTGGGTGCGAACATCGTGGTCGACGGGCACACCGCCGTGGTGCATGGGGTGCCGCGTCTGTCGGGCGCGCAGGTGATGGCCACCGATCTGCGGGCATCGGCCAGCCTGGTGATCGCCGGACTGGTGGCCGAGGGCGAGACCCTGGTGCAGCGCATCTACCACCTGGACCGCGGCTACGACCGCATGGAGCGAAAGCTGCGGGAACTGGGTGCGGACATCGAACGCATCAAAGGCCCACCCGTCTGAAGCCGCCTCAAGCTGCCTTGCCGCAAGCGACACACACAACATGATCACATTGGCCCTTTCCAAGGGACGCATCTTCGAAGAGACGCTGCCGCTGCTGCGCGCTGCGGGCATCGAGGTGCTGGAAGACCCTGAGACCTCGCGCAAGCTGATCCTGCCCACGAACCGCGCGGATGTGCGGGTGGTGTTGGTACGCGCCACCGATGTGCCCACCTATGTGCAGTACGGGGGCGCCGACCTGGGGGTGGCCGGCAAGGACGTCCTGCTCGAGCATGGTGGAGGTGGGCTGGTTCAGCCCTTGGACCTGAAGATCGCCCGCTGCCGCATGAGCGTGGCCGTACGCGATGACTTCGACTATGCGGCCGCCGTGAAGCAGGGATCTCGTATCCGCGTGGCCACGAAGTACACCCAGGTGGCGCGGCAGCACTTTGCCGACAAGGGCGTGCACGTGGACCTCATCAAGCTGTATGGCTCGATGGAATTGGCACCCCTGACGGGCTTGGCTGATGCCATCGTGGACCTGGTGTCCACCGGCAGCACGCTCAAGGCCAACCACCTGGTGGAGGTGGAGACGATCATGCCGATCTCCTCGCGCCTGGTGGTCAACCAAACCGCGCTCAAGACCAAGGTCGACGCCATCGCGCCGCTGATTCAAGCGGTGGAGTCGGCCATCGCTCACCGCTGAACATGAAGACCCCGATCCACCGCCTGAGCACCGCACAGCCCGACTTCGAAGCCCGCTTCGAGGCGCTGCTGCATTGGAGCGATGAGCAGGACGAGGCGATCGAGCAGCGGGTGGCGGCGATCCTGGCCGACGTGCGCGCGCGGGGCGACGCGGCGGTGCTGGAATACACCGCAAGGTTTGACGCCCTGAATGTGCCGGATATGTCGGCCCTTGAGCTCAAGGCCGAGGACTTCGCAGCCGCCTTCGAGGCGATCACGCCGGCCCAGCGTTCGGCGCTGGAGCAGGCCGCGCAGCGCATCCGCCGCTACCACGAGCGCCAGTTGCAGGCCAATGGCCAGAGCTGGCAGTACCGCGATGAAGACGGCACCCTGCTGGGTCAGAAGGTCACGCCCCTGGACCGCGTGGGCATCTACGTGCCCGGCGGCAAGGCGGCCTATCCGTCTTCGCTGCTGATGAATGCCGTGCCGGCCCACGTGGCTGGCGTGGGCGAGATCATCATGGTGGTGCCCACGCCGCGCGGCGAGCGCAACACCCTGGTGTTGGCCGCGGCCCACGTGGCCGGCGTCACGCGCGCCTTCACCATTGGTGGCGCACAAGCCGTGGCGGCCTTGGCCTACGGCACCGCCACGGTGCCCAAGGTGGACAAGATCACTGGGCCGGGCAATGCCTATGTGGCCAGTGCCAAGCGGCGTGTCTTCGGCACGGTGGGCATCGACATGATCGCCGGGCCCAGCGAGATCCTGGTGCTGGCCGACGGCGGCACGCCGCCCGACTGGGTGGCCATGGATCTCTTCAGCCAGGCCGAGCACGACGAGCTGGCGCAGAGCATTCTGTTGTGCCCGGATGCGGCCTACATCGATGCGGTGCACCGTGAGATCGACCGGCTGATCGACGGCATGCCGCGCGCGGCCATCATCCGCGCCTCGCTGCAGGGCCGAGGGGCCCTGATCCACACGAGGTCGATGGAAGAGGCCTGCAACATCAGCAACCGCCTGGCCCCCGAGCACCTGGAGGTCAGCAGCCGCGACCCCCATCGCTGGGAGCCCCTGCTCAAGCATGCCGGGGCCATTTTTCTGGGCGCCTACACCAGCGAGAGCCTGGGTGACTACTGCGCCGGGCCCAACCATGTGCTGCCCACCAGCGGCACCGCTCGCTTCAGCTCACCTTTGGGCGTCTATGACTTTCAAAAGCGCAGCAGCCTGATCGAGGTCAGCGAAGCCGGTGCCCAGACCCTGGGACGCGTGGCGGCCGAGCTGGCCTATGGCGAAGGCCTGCAGGCGCATGCGCAGGCCGCCGAGATGAGGCTCAGACGATGAGCCGTCGCCTGATTGACCGCATGGCCGGGCTTCTGCGCCCCGATGTGCAGGGCCTGCACGCCTATGCGGTGCAGCCCAGCGCGGGCCTGGTCAAGCTCGACACCATGGAGAACCCCTTCGGCCTGCCCGCCGAGCTGCGTCGTGCCCTGGGCGAGCGCCTGGCCGAGGTGGCGCTCAACCGCTACCCGGCCGAGCGCAACGAAGACCTCAAGCGTGCCTTGGCGGTCCATGCCCGCATGCCCGAGGGTTGCGAGTTGATGCTGGGCAACGGCTCGGATGAACTCATCAGCCTGCTGACCCTGGCGTTGGACGTGCCCGGCAATGTGATCATGGCTCCACTGCCAGGCTTCGTGATGTACGAAATGAGCGCCAGGCTGCAGGGTGTGCGCTTCGTGGGTGTGCCCACCACGGCGGATTTCGAACTCGACCTGCCGGCGATGCTGGCCGCCATTGAGCAGCACCAGCCCGCGCTGATTTGGCTGGCCTACCCGAACAACCCCACCGCCAACTTGTGGGACCCTGCCGCGATCGAGCGCATCATCGAGGCTGCGCCGGGCCTGGTGGTGATGGACGAGGCCTATCAGCCTTTTGCCCAGCGCGACTCCATGCCCTGGCTGCAAGCCCATGAGCATGTGCTCATCATGCGCACCATGAGCAAGTTCGGCCTGGCCGGCGTGCGCATCGGCTACCTGATGGGGCGCTCGGCCCTGGTGCGTGAACTCGACAAATTGCGCCCGCCCTTCAACGTCAGCGTGCTCAACGCCGAAGCGGCCCTTTTTGCCCTGGAGCATGCCCACGAGTACGCGCGCCAGGCCGACATCGTCCGCCGCGAACGCTCGCGCGTCATGGGCGCGCTGGCGCGGCACGCCGGCGTTCGTGTCTTCGACAGCCAGGCCAATATGGTGCTGGTGCGTTTGCCCGAGGGCTGCGACCCGGCGCGCGTGTTTGCCGGTATCCGGGCGCGCCGGGTGCTGATCAAGAACGTCAGTGGCCTGCACCCCCTGTTGGCAAGATGCTTGCGCATCACCGTGGGCACGCCGGAAGAAAATACACTCCTGCTTGCGGCTTTCGAAGCCGCCCTCCAAGAAAGCCGACCATGAACGCCCGAATCGCCGAGGTGCACCGCCGCACCAGCGAAACCGACATCCGCGTGCGCATCGATCTCGATGGCAGTGGTGCCGCACAACTTCACACGGGCATCGGCTTCTTTGACCACATGCTCGAGCAGATCGCGCGCCACGGCCTGATCGACCTGAAGATCGAAGCTCAGGGCGACCTGCACATTGACGGTCATCACACCGTGGAAGATGTGGGCATCACGCTGGGTCAAGCCTTCGCCCAGGCCGTGGGTGACAAGAAGGGCATCCGCCGCTACGGCCACGCCTACGTGCCGCTGGATGAGGCCTTGAGCCGCGTTGTGGTCGACTTTTCGGGCCGCCCTGGTCTGCATATGCGGGTGGACTTCAAGTCCGGGATGATCGGCACGCTGGACACCCAACTGGTCTACGAGTTCTTCCAGGGCTTCGTGAACCACGCCGGCGTGACGCTGCACATTGACAACCTCCAGGGCGACAACGCGCACCACCAGTGCGAGACGATCTTCAAGGCCTTTGCCCGGGCGCTGCGTGCCGCCTTGGAACTGGACCCGCGGATGGCCGGTGTGATTCCCTCGACCAAGGGCAGCCTCTGAGCCGCGGGCTCTGAAAACTTCATGGCCCGTTCTGTCGCCATCGTCGATTACGGCATGGGCAACCTGCGATCGGTGTCGCAGGCGGTGCAGCATGTGGCCGCCGGCTCCAACACCCAGGTGGTGGTCACGTCCGACCCCGCCGTGGTGAAGACGGCTGAGCGGGTGGTGCTGCCCGGCCAGGGTGCCATGCGCGACTGCATGCGTGAATTGCAGCGCACCGGCCTGCGTGAGGCAGTGCTGCAGGCTGCGGCCACCAAGCCGCTGATGGGCGTGTGCGTGGGCATGCAGATGCTGCTGGACCACAGTGAGGAACAGGACACCCCGGGGCTGGGCCTGA
Organism: Pseudomonadota bacterium; assembly: GCA_041160585.1. Lineage (GTDB taxonomy): Bacteria > Pseudomonadota > Gammaproteobacteria > Burkholderiales > Burkholderiaceae_C > RFTU01. The sequence goes on from JBEAWD010000260.1 coordinate 23,672, forward strand.
TCCCCGGGCGTGTGAAGCGCTTCCGACTGGAGGGCCTGCGCCAGGGCGACGGCAGCCGCTACAAGGTGCCCCAGATGGGCTGGAACCAGGCCTGGCAGACGGGTGAGGCTGGCGGCCGCGGAGACGCTACCTGGCCACGCCACCCGATGTGGGATGGGGTGCCGGACGGGGCCTGGTTCTACTTCGTACACAGTTATTGGGCTGACCCTGCGCAAGCCGAACACACGGCGGCCCATACGGATTACGGTGTCCGCTTGTCCTGCGCGGTGGCGCGGGATAACATTTTTGCCACCCAGTTCCACCCCGAGAAGAGTGCCGACCACGGCCTTCAGCTCTACCGCAACTTCCTTCACTGGAACCCCTGACCAGCCATGCTGCTGATCCCTGCCATCGACCTCAAGGACGGTCACTGCGTGCGCCTCAAGCAAGGCGACATGAACGACAGCACCATCTTCTCGGAAGACCCGGCGGCCATGGCGCGCCGTTGGGTGGATGCCGGCGCACGCCGGCTGCACCTGGTGGACCTCAACGGCGCCTTTGCCGGAAAGCCGGTCAATGAAGGGGCGGTGAAGTCCATCCTGCGCGCGGTGGGGGACGACATTCCGGTGCAGTTGGGCGGTGGCATCCGCGACCTGGACACCATCGAGCGTTACCTGGACGACGGGATCAGCTATGTGATCATCGGCACCGCTGCGGTGAAAAGCCCGGGGTTCCTGAAGGACGCCTGCAGTGCCTTTGGCGGTCACATCATCGTGGGCCTGGATGCCAAGGACGGCAAGGTGGCCACCGATGGCTGGAGCAAGCTCACCGGCCACGAAGTGGTCGACCTGGCCAAGAAGTTCGAGGACTATGGCGTCGAGGGCATCATCTACACCGACATCGGACGCGACGGCATGCTCACCGGCATCAACATCGACGCCACGGTGAGGCTGGCGCAAGCCCTGACGATTCCGGTGATCGCCTCGGGTGGGCTGAGCAACCTGGCCGACATCGAGGCGCTGTGCGCGGTCGAGTCCGATGGCGTGGAGGGCGTGATCTGCGGCCGCTCCATCTACACCGGCTCCCTGGATTTCAAAGCGGCGCAGGCGCGGGCGGACGAACTCAATGGCTGAGCGGGGCCGCTGATGCTGGCCAAGCGCATCATCCCGTGCCTGGATGTGACGGGCGGTCGTGTCGTCAAGGGCGTGAACTTCGTCGAACTGCGCGATGCCGGCGACCCGGTGGAAATCGCGGCGCGCTACAACGAGCAAGGTGCCGACGAACTCACCTTTCTGGACATTACCGCCACCAGCGACGGGCGTGACCTGATCCTTCACATCATCGAGGCGGTGGCCTCGCAGGTCTTCATCCCGCTGACCGTGGGTGGCGGCGTGCGCGCAGTGGAGGATGTGCGGCGGCTGCTGAATGCAGGCGCTGACAAGGTCAGCTTCAACTCGGCTGCCGTGGCGCGGCCCGAGGTGATCCGCGAGGCGTCCGACAAGTACGGAGCCCAATGCATCGTGGTGGCCATCGATGCCAAGCGCCGTCAGGGTGCCTACGAGGCCGCGCGCGGCCCTGGTTGGGATGTGTACACCCACGGTGGCCGCAAGAATGCGGGGCTCGACGCCGTGGCCTGGGCGCGGCAGATGGCCGAGTTCGGCGCCGGTGAAATCCTGCTGACCAGCATGGACCGCGACGGCACCAAGATCGGATTTGACCTTGACCTCACGCGTGCGGTGAGCGATGCCGTGCCCGTACCGGTGATCGCCTCCGGTGGCGTGGGTGAGCTGCAGCACCTGGTGGATGGCGTGCAAAAGGGCGGCGCTGACGCGGTGCTGGCTGCCAGCATCTTCCACTATGGGCAACACACGGTGGCGCAGGCCAAGGCCCTGATGGCCGCGCGCGGCGTGCCGGTGCGGCTTTGAAGCACCGCGCTGCGCCCGGTGAGGTGCGCCTGATCGGCGGCCAGTGGAAGCGCAGCAAGCTGTCGGTGGCCGACCGGCCTGGCCTGCGGCCAACGCCGGACCGCGTCCGCGAAACGCTCTTCAATTGGTTGGGACAAGACCTCAGCGGCTGGGCCGTGCTGGATGCGTTTGCCGGCAGTGGTGCCTTGGGATTCGAAGCGGCTTCGCGCGGGGCGCAGCCCGTGGTGATGATCGAGTCCGACAAGACCTTGGCACGCTCTCTGGGCGACACGGCTCAACGTCTGAGGGCCACACAGGTGCAGGTGGTGGCTGGCGACGCGCTGCAGTGGATGGATCGAGTGGCCGCGCCCAAGGCCTTCGACCTCATTCTGCTGGACCCTCCCTTCGAAAATGACCTCTTCGAGGCTGCGTGGCGCGCTGCCATACCCTTGCTGGGCGCGAGGGGCTGGCTGTACCTGGAAGCCCCGGCACAATCGGACTTGCAAGCTCCGGGCTTGCATCTGCACCGCCATTTGAAGGCCGGTGCGGTGCATGCCCATCTGTGGACCTGTCGCGAGGCCAGCCTGACATGAACCCCAACCACGGCGTGACCGCCGTCTACCCCGGCACCTTCGACCCCATGACCTTGGGCCATGTGGATCTCATGCGGCGCGCTGCACGGCTGTTCAGCTCGGTGATCGTGGCCGTGGCCGCCGGACATCACAAGCGCACGCTGTTCAGCCTTGAGGAACGCCTGGCGATGGCGCAAGAGGCCTGCGCCGCCTGGCCGCATGTGCGGGTGCTGTCCTTCGACGGCCTCTTGCGCGACTTCGTGGTGGGGCAGGGCGCGAGCGTGGTGGTCCGCGGGTTGCGCGCGGTGAGCGATTTCGAATATGAGTTCCAGATGGCGGGCATGAACCGGCAGTTGATGCCCGATGTGGAAACGCTGTTTCTCACGCCCAGCGACGCCTACCAATTCGTCAGCGGCACCTTCGTGCGCGAGATTGCGATGCTGGGCGGCGATGTGAGCAAGTTTGTGGCACAGCCGGTGCTGCAGCGCTTGCAGGGCAAGAAGCTCGCGCGCGAGGGCGGCGCATCCGCCCAGGGCGGCGTGTAGGCGGGGTCTGACCATGGCGCTGATGATCACCGACGAGTGCATCAACTGCGATGTGTGCGAGCCCGAGTGCCCGAACGACGCGATTTCGATGGGCGAGGAACACTACGACATCGACCCCCAGCGATGCACCGAGTGCGTCGGCCATTTTGAAGAGCCCCAGTGCCGCCAAGTGTGCCCAGTGGACTGCATCCCCCTGAACCCCTTGGTGAAGGACGACCAGGCCTCGCTGTGGGCACGCTACCGGCGCCTGCAGCAGGAGGCTAAGGCATTGGCGGCTTCGCCGACTGCCGATGGTGGGGGCGCGCCATCCGCCTGAGCTCGGCCTCGCGCAGCGCCTGGCTTCGCGCGTTGCGGGTGATGTCCACCTTTTCTTTGCCGATCACGCTGGGCTGAGCCTGCGGCCGCGCCGCATGCAGGCGTTCATCCTGGGCGCGTTGACGCGCCATGCCTTGGGCCCATCGCGCTTCATCCTGAGCGCGCTCCGCCGCGGCTCGTTGCTGATCTCGGGTTCGGGGGTCTTGTGTGTGCACGGGCTGGCCCCGGGGGCAGGGCTGGTCGCTGTAGACCGCCACCGACGGTGAGCCGGGAGCCGGTTCACACCGGAACACGGCCCCGACGCTGGTATGGCCCGTGTCGGTGGCGGCCCGCGCCGGCAGGGTCACCGCTGTGAGCAGGCCTGGCAGCAGCAGTTGCTGCACGAGCAGCAGGCCAGGCAGGCCAGGCAGGTGCAAGGCAGCTGGGCGCATGGGTTCAGGCCGGAGCAGTGGGGTTGGCGTCGGGGTTGACCCCCGGTCCCTGATCTGAGGGCGATTTCGGTGGTTCGGGCGGTTTTGGTGGTTTGGGCCGGGGCGGCTGCGCGTGCACCACGCGACCGGCCTTTTCCATATCGCCCAAGAGCATCGGCTCAAGGGCTTGCAGTGACTTGTCCATGGCCTGCTGCACCAGGTCGCGCTCGGAAGCGGGTGGCTTGCGCAGCACAAAGGCAGCCACCTCGGCGCGGTCGCCTGGGTGGCCGATGCCCAGGCGCAGCCGCCAGTAGTTGGGCGTGCCCAATTGGGCTGTGATGTCCTTCAGGCCGTTGTGCCCGGCCGACCCGCCACC
>JBEAWD010000278.1:0-3570 GCA_041160585.1 Pseudomonadota bacterium
AGCCTCCGCTGCACGGTGCTGGGGCTGGCCTCGGGCATCATGTTCATGGCGGCCAGCACGGTGACCGAATCGCCTTGTCCCCATCGTAGGCCCAGCTCCTGCATCACCCGTTCCTCCTGGGGGTCCAGCTTGATGCCAACCGGCAGAACCGAGATGGCGTGCATGAGGTTCAAGAAACGCACGAAGGCGTTGGGGGGCAGATAGTCGCTCATCCGACGATTCTACTCAGTCTGGTGATCAATTTGATCACTTAACGTAGCGAGTAGAACCAGCCGCCCAGCGCCACGATCACCCCGCGGCCCGCTCCCGTTCACGCAGGCGAAACCGCTGAATCTTGCCCGTAGCCGTTTTGGGGAGCTCGTTGACGAACTCGATGTAGCGCGGGTACTTGTAGGGTGCCAGGCGCTCCTTCACGAAGGCCTTGAGTTGGGGCTCGTCGGTGTGCTGGCCGGGCTTGAGCACCACGAAGGCCTTGGTCTTGGTCAGCCCGTCCTCGTCTTCCTTGCCGATCACGGCCGCTTCCAGGACGGCCGGGTGCTGCACGAGCGTGGCCTCCACCTCGAAGGGGCTCACGTAGATGCCGCTGACCTTGAGCATGTCGTCGCTGCGGCCGCTGTAGGTATAGCTGCCGTCTTCGTTGCGCACGTACTTGTCGCCGCTCTTGGTCCAGCCGCCCTGGAAGGTCTCGCGGCTCTTGTCGCGGTTGGCCCAGTACATCAGGGCTGAGGAGGGGCCCTTGATGTAGAGGTCGCCGGGCTCGCCATCGGGCACAGGGCCACCGTCTTCGGCGCGCAATTCGATCGCATAACCTGGCACCGGCCAGCCGGTGGTGCCGTAACGCACCCGGCCTGGCAGGTTGCTCAGGAAGATGTGCAGCATTTCCGTGGAGCCGATGCCGTCCACGATGTCCACGCCGAAATGGGCCTTGAAGCGCTCACCGATGTCTGCGGGCAGCGCCTCGCCGGCGGATGAGGCCATGCGCAGCGCCGTGTGTTGGCGACCGGGCAGTTGTGGGTGGGCCAGCATGCCGGCATAGCCGGTGGGGGCACCAAAAAAGACGGTGGGCTTGAGACCCGGGGCGCCGGCACCACCCTCGGTCCAGCGTTTGAACACGGCATCCGGCGTGGGGCGGTCGGCCAGCAGCACGGTGGTCGCGCCCACCGTCAGCGGAAACGTCAAGGCGTTGCCCAGGCCATAGGCGAAGAACAGCTTGGCGGCGCTGAAGCACACATCGTGTTCGGTGAGTTGCAGCAGACGGCGGCCGTAAAGCTCACTGGTGAAGTAGGGGTTCGCGTGGGTGTGCACGGTTCCCTTGGGTCGGCCCGTGCTGCCGCTGGAGTACAGCCAGAAGCCGGGGTCGTCTGGGTGGGTCGCTGCGGCGCTGGCCGGCGCACGGTCGAACCATGATTTGAAGTCGCTGTAGGTGATGCCTGTTGCGCCGGTCGGATCCAGGGCCATCGAAGGGCGCGAGACCGCGACATGGCGCACTTCATGGTCGGCGGTCTGGGTTAGGGCTTGCTGCAGTGTGGGCAGAAGGGCGCCTGAGACCAGCGCGGCCTGCGCGCGGCTGTGCTGCAGCATGTAGGCGTAGTCGTCTGCGGTCAGTAGGGTGTTTACCGCTACCGGCACGGCGCCGGCGTGCATGGCGCCCAGAAAGGCCACCGGCCAGTCGGTGCAGTCCTGCATCAGCAGGAGCACGCGTTCCTCGCGGCGAATGCCGCTTTCGCGAAGACAGGCGCTGACGGACTGCACGCGCCGCGCCAGTTCGGCGTAGGACAAGGCTTCGGTGTCGTCCACAAAAGCGGGCTTGGTACCGCGCGCTGCGTTGATCGACAGTACATGCTCGGCAAAGTTGAAGCGCGGGGGGGGCGCGCTGACGTGGGCGGTGTCTGCCACGTTGGGGGTTGTCGGGCTCACGCTGGTCTCCTCGGGGCCGGTGGTGTCCGCTATTGCATGGGGCCCTCTCGTCGGTGGCCGTGAAGGCTCTTGTGTGTCCTTGACGCTTGGGCTTGTGTGGAAGCGGGATATGAAGTATTGTGCGTAAACGAACTTTATAACCATGTCCACCGCATGTCAAGCACTATATTGCATCAAGGGTCGCCCTTCGGAGAGGGGATGTCGGGTGCTGCCGACCGGGCAGCCGGGGCCGCGGAGTCGGCTGGCAAGAACCCCTTTCTGGCGGCCTTGGGCGAGCGTGTGCGGGCCCTGCGCTCGCGACGCGGCATGACACGCAAGGCGCTGGCCTCCCTAGCCGACGTATCCGAGCGCCACCTGGCCAATCTGGAGTACGGGGTCGGCAATGCCTCGATCCTGGTGCTTCATCAGGTGGCGCAGGCGCTGCAATGCTCGCTGGCCGAGCTCATCGGCGACGTGACCACCGCCAACCCCGAGTGGTTGCTGCTGCGGGAACTGCTCAGCGGCCGCGACGAAGCGGCCTTGCGCCGTGTCCGCGTGGCGGTCGGCGAGCTGCTGGGTACGGGGGGTGCGCATTCGCGCAGCTCCTGCATCGCCCTCATCGGATTGCGCGGTGCGGGCAAGTCCACGCTCGGGAACATGCTGGCCGAAGACCTGGGCTTCACCTTTGTCGAACTCAGTCGCGAGATCGAGAAGTTCGCCGGGTGCAGCATCGCCGAGATCCAGGGGCTTTATGGCCAGAATGCCTACCGGCGCTACGAGCGTCGCGCCCTGGAGGAGGCCATCCAGATCTATCCCGAGGCGGTGATCGCCACGCCCGGTGGCCTGGTCAGTGACGCGGCCACCTTCAACCTCCTCCTGTCGCACTGCACCACGGTGTGGCTGCAGGCCGAGCCCGAAGACCACATGACGCGCGTGATCGCGCAAGGTGACATGCGGCCAATGTCGGCCAGCAAGGAGGCGATGGAGGACCTGCGTGGCATCCTCGCTGGGCGCGCCGCCTTTTATGGCAAGGCCGAGTTTGCCCTGAACACCTCGGCGCAGCCTCTTGATGCCACGTTCGCGCGCCTGCGCGAGTTGATGCGAGGGGCCCTCGGATTGCCGATTTGAGCCCCTTGGTGAAATGCATAAAAATGCATGCTCTGGGTGTTGACGGGGGAATTAAAGTGCATTAAAGTTCGTTCCATGCCGGGTAAATGCACTCCGATGCATCTTCAACCGGCACCCGAACCTGAAGCCACCGAACACCGAGCGAGGAGACCGACATGAGCCAAGACCAACGCGTCAACTACGAAACCCACCCCAGCCAGTACCGCCACTGGAAGCTGAGCTTCGACGGCCAGGTGGCCACACTGGCCGCCGACTTCGATGAGAACGCCGGCCTGCGTCCGGGCTACAAGCTCAAGCTCAACAGCTACGACCTCGGCGTGGACATCGAGCTCAATGACGCCATCAACCGCATCCGCTTCGAGCATCCCGAAGTGCGTACCGTGGTCGTGACCTCGGGCAAGGACAAGGTGTTCTGCTCGGGCGCCAACATCTTCATGCTGGGCGTGTCCAGCCACGGCTGGAAAGTGAACTTCTGCAAGTTCACCAACGAAACTCGCAACGGTCTTGAGGATTCCAGCCGGTTCAGCGGCCTGAAGTTCTTGGCTG
>JBEAWD010000219.1:0-10987 GCA_041160585.1 Pseudomonadota bacterium
CTTCGACAAGGCCGAGATCAAGGACCTGTGCGCCTGGCTGCGTCTGATGGTGAACCAGGATGACGACCCGGCCTTCTTGCGTGCGATCACCACGCCCAAGCGCGGTGTGGGCCACCAGACCCTGGGCAAGCTCGGTGAGTTCGGTTCGAAATGGAAGACCAGCCTCTTCGAATCCCTGTTCGCACCCAGCCTGGGCGCGGTGTTATCGGCCAAGGCGGTGGGTTCGCTGCATGAGTTCGGACGCTTCGTGAACGACCTGTCGCACAAGGCCGGGCAGACCTCGGGCTCCGAAGATGCCAAGGCCCTCCTGATGGACTGGCTGCGTGAGATCGGCTACGAGCAGCACCTCTTCGACGGCGAGGACAACGAGAAGCTGGCCGCGGCCCGCTGGGCCAATGTGCTGGACTTTGTGGACTGGATTGGCAAGCGCTGCGGTGGCGAGATCGACAACCTGGGCGGCATGACCACCGAGACACCCAAGCGCACGGTACTGGAGGTGGCACAGACCATCAGCGTGATCATCAGCCTGGCCGAGCGTGGCGACGAGCAGGACGTGGTGACCTTGTCCACGCTGCACGCGGCCAAGGGTTTGGAGTGGCCGCATGTGGTGCTGGCCGGCGTGAACGAAGGTCTGCTGCCCTTCAAGAGTGAAGACGATGAGATGACGCCCGAGCGCCTGGAGGAGGAGCGGCGCCTGATGTATGTGGGCATCACCCGCGCGCGCCAAACGCTGGCCGTGAGCACCCTGCGCCGGCGCAAGCGCGGGCGCGAAACGGTGGCGGGCATCCCGAGCCGGTTCATTGCCGAGATGAGGCTCAACGAGAGCCCCAACCGCGAGGACCCGCGGGAGAAGTTGAAGCGGATGCGGGAGGAACTTGCTGCCAAAGCGGCGGCCGCCGCGCCTGCGCGACCTACATTCCCTTGAAGACGCCCGCGAAGCTGCGGCTGACTTCCAGCTTCTGCGGATGCCCGTTCAGGTGAACGATTTGCCGTCCGCGTTCGTCGCGCACCACCTGGGCCACGGCCTGCACGTTCACGATGGCGCTGCGGTGGATCTGCCAGAAGTGTCGGGGGTCGAGTTCGTTGACCAGTTCCTTGATCGGCTTGCGGATCAGGGCCTCGGCGGCGGCGGTCTGTACGCGGGTGTACTTTTCGTCGCTCACGAAGAACAGCACCTCGCGTACCGGGATCACCTGAACTGTGCTGCCGGCGTTGGCCTGAAGGACCTCCAGGTATTGGGGGGCTTGCCCGCTCAATTGCGCGGACAGCTGCTGAAGCAGGGCCTGCATCGAAGCGGGTGAGGAGCCCGCGCCGGCGCCACCTTGGGAAGCCGATGCAGCCGGCGCATCGGCCTGGGCCTGCGCTGGCTGCAGGCGGGCCGCCAGCCGCTGCGCAAGGCGTTCGGCCGTCTTCACCAACCGCTCCACAGCTGCGGGCTTGAGCACATAGTCGACGGCGCCGTGTTCGAAGGCCTGTACGGCGTACTCGTCGTAGGCGGTGATGAACACGATTTCAGGCAGCCATTCGTCCTCGGCCGTCTCCATCTGCAGGATCTCGCGCGCGGCGTCCACGCCGCTGAGCCCGGGCATGCGGATGTCCAGGAACACGACTTCCGGGCGGTGCTGCGACACGAGTTCGACGGCCTCCAGGCCGTTGCGGGCCTCCCCCACGATGTCCAGCGCCGGCCAGGCCTGTGACAGGCGCAGCCGCAACTGCTCGCGCATCAGGCGTTCATCGTCGGCCAGCACGGCCCGAATGGAGGCTTGCATGGCGTCAACCGGATGGTTCACGAGGGCTGCCGTGAACGCTGCACCAGCCACCAGATCAGGCCGGCCACGATGATCACCGGCGCCAGGGCGAACAGCCCACCGATGATGGTGCCGATGAGGCCCAACACCAAGGCCAGCACCACCAGTACCGGCACCACCGTCAGCAGCAAGAGCAGGCCCAGCGCCACCCCTGCCAACACCCCCACGAGACCCCAGCCGGTGGGCATCTTCATGGACCAGGTTTCACCGTCGACGATGACGCGCACCGCCTCTTGGTCCCCGACCCAACTCAGGATGCCGGCCACCGCCAGGGTGCCCAGCACCACGGTGAGCAGCAGGAGGGTGAAGCCAATCCGCCAAAGGGTTCTCATGTGAAGTTCCTCGTAGATGGGAAGGTTGCATCAGGCCGACTGGGGATTGGAATCACCCTGCGGCCCAGGGGTTCCGGCCCCGGGACTGACGACGCGATAGGGCAGGCGAACCACCACCCGGGCGCCACCGCCTTCGCGTGGCTCCACGACCAGCTGTGCCGCTGCACCGTAGCGCAGGGCCAGTCGCTCGCGGATGTTCTTCAGACCGGTGCCGCTCGAATCCTGCCAGCCCGTCCCCAGGCCCACGCCGCTGTCGGTGACCGTCAGCCGCAAGTCGCCATCCACCACGGCGGCCTGCACCTGCAGAAGGCCACCCTCGGGCTTGGGCTCCAGGCCATGTTTGATGGCGTTCTCCACCAGCATCTGCAGCACCATGGGGGGGCACTCAGCCGAATGCAGGCCTGCAGGAATGTCCACCGAGGTCTCCAGCCGATCATCCATGCGAATCTTCAGGATGGACAGGTAGGGTTCGATGACGGCCTGTTCCTGGCCCAGGGTCCGGTTTGCGGCCACCCCACCGTCGCGCAGGGTGGGCATGGTGGCGCGCAGCAGGTCGATCAGGGCGCGCTGCATGCGGCCTGCCTTGGGGGGGTCGGTTTCGATCAGGTGCTCGATGGAGGCCAGGGTGTTGAACAGGAAGTGGGGCTCCACCTGCGCCTGCATCGTGGCCATGCGGGCCTCGGCCAGTTGGCGCTTGAGCGATTCGGCCTCGGCCATTTCGGTGGCCTGCACCGCCTGGGCGCGCGCCTGCAACTGACCCTTGTAGGTCAGCTTGATGATGATGGACGCCAGGATCCACAAGGCCGCCAGGTCGGTGAGGAAGTCTTCGGTGTGAACGCGGCTGATGCGCACCTTGTTGCCCGACGGGCGCGGCCCTTCCACCGCTTCGATCGCCGGCTCGCGCAGCGCCTCCTTCACCGCTTGCTTGGCCTCTTCAATGGCGTCGCGAACCGAGTCGGGGTCCACACCTTCAGGCAGCGTCACCCGGATGGACGCCTGGTCCTTGCCGTCGGCGTTGCGCTGCACGTCCACCCGGATTTCACGCGGCGATTCCCCTTGAGCCGCAGGCGACGCCCCTTCCGGCGCTGCCGGTGCCGTGGTCTCGGTTCGCTTGATCACGCGCACACCCTGGGAGTCGATCCGGATGTCCACGCCCTTGGTGGCCTCGTCTGATCCCTTTGGGCTGGTCTCGATGCGGATCACGGGTTCGCCGTTGCCGCGCGGTGTGCGGGGTGTGGGCGGCGATGGCGGTGCCGGTGGTGGCGTCGATACATGCTCCTCGATCACCTCGTGCATCGTCCAGCTGAAGGGCGGCATGGACTGAAGGATGGCCGCCAGGATCATCAGCAACAAGGACAGCACGATGAAGCGCTTCCAAGTGATGCCCACCAACCAGGTGGCGTAGGTGTGAAAACCCCGCACCAGCGGCTGCAGGCGCTGGCTCCAGGGTGTGGTGGCGGCGGTGTTCATCAGGGGCTCCATCATGCAACGAACCGTCACTCTAGGTGGCTGAGCCCGCGCAGGCAGCCTGGATGCGACAGGCTGCAGCCCGGGGCGACGAAGTGATCAGGCGGCCGTATTCAGGAACCGGGTGGGGTCGGCGCGAGCGCTGGGGCCGGTCCCCTGCGCCCATGGCGGGCAGCTCTCTCGCTCAGGGCGTTAGGGAAGAACAGCGCCGTCAGGCTCTTGCTGTGCACAGGGGAAAAAGCGGCGCCGCCGGCGCCGTGCGAAAGGCCGGGTGGGGCGTCGCGCCGCCAGTCGCGCACCCAGTGGATTTCGTCGGCCACTTCCAACAGGCCCATGGTTTCACGATCGCCGATCAGCAGACCGAAGACGCGCAGGCTCAGCCGTTGACGCGCCGCATCCAGCTGGTCAAGGGTGGCGCGGGTGCAGCCGAACTCGCCGTCGCTGACGATCAAGATGTCGGCACTGGCCCACTGCCGCTCCCGCACCCGAAGCAGCGCGCACTCGATGGGGGTCTGTACATCGGTGCCGCCATCGAAGCCCTGGCCGATGAGCTGCAGCAGTCGGGCAAAGCCATCGGGGCTGAAGTCGAGCGTCTGCTCGATGACCTCATCGGGCCCACCAAAGGCGATGACCAGACAGCGGCGCCGCTCCCGCTGCGCCACCCGTGCGGCTTCCAGCACCACCGCCTTGGCAATGGACTCGGGCGCACCCTGCATGGACCCCGAGGTGTCCAGGCAGATGATGAGGGGGCCTTGCTCCAGCGCTTCGGGCTCCGGTGGCTGCGGTCGTTGCTGCGGTGGTGCCTGCGGGTCGGGTCGCCAGTCGATGAGCATGGCCTGGGTGTCGTAGGTGAGTAGCCGTGCCTCCGCCTTTCGGGCGCGCCAGAGCTTGTGCAACACCGGGTGGCGCAGTTGCTGCAGCTCGCTGCCCAGCAGCCGCTCGATGCGGTCGCCCAGACGAATGCCGCGCAACTCACCGGGTGCGTCGGGCAGCACGGTCTCCATGGCCCGCACGCCCACCGGCGCCTGCAGGCCCTCGCACAGCGCTTGTGGTGCCGGTGGTGCCGCTGTCTGCACGCCGCGCCGTGTACGGCCGATGCGGCGCAGCAGTGCGGCCAGTTCGGGTCGCTGCGCCATCAGTTCGGAAAGTCGTCGGGCCTCTTGCCACTCGCGGCTGCGCAGATGACCCTTGAGCGCGTCCCAGCGCAGGTGCTCGCCGTCGCCCAGTCCCTGCAACAGGGCCTGGGCCTCCTCCCAGTCCGCGCGCTCAATGACCCACTCGGCGCGGAAAGCCTGTGCCATGCGCACGATCGCTGCCGCGCGCGGTTCCGATTCGTGTCGGTCGATCAGACGGTCGGCATGCCACAGCGCGGTGCGCAGCAGCTGCAGCGCGGTCGATGGGCTTTGGCGGGTCAGGGCCGTGAGATTCAGCTCGGCCACCACATTGCGCAGTGCCGCGGTGACCTCGGTATCGCTGAAGTCGGCATGCACCGGGGGCATCTGCCCGGCCACCAGCGCCTCATGCCAGTGCCGGATGTGGTCCAGCCTTGGCTGCAGACGCCCGCTGCTGCACACCAGGCCCGGCAACCACAGCTCACGTGGCAGGGCATCCAGTGCGGCGCTGGGCTCCATCACACGGGATGTGTCAGGGAAATCGGCGCGGGAACGTCTGCCAGCGACTCGTCCACGGGTAGGGCGGCGAAGCCGGCCTCAGCCGCTTGCAGCCGATGCGACAGGTCCGACAGGAGGGCGATGCGAAGGCGCAGTGGCTCCAGGCTCTGCTCGGCCAGGGACGGCGGCAGCCACAGGCGATTGCAAAGGCGGGCCGTCCAGGCATTGAACGCCTGGCGGGTCTGCGCCAAAGCCGCTTGCACGGTCAGCCGCACCTCCCGAACCTGGGCCGCGCGCGCCCGGATGTGCAGTGGGCTCCAGCGCTTGCGCAGGCGCTCTTCCAGTCGGGCCGAGTACAGGCGCAGCATCTCACCAGAGGCGCCGGGGTTGTCGGTGCCGCCCACGCTGCGGGCCAGGGCCATCTTGCCGGCGGCCTCGGCGCCTTCTTCGGCCTGAGCGCGCGACTCGATCTCCAATTGCTTTTCGAAGGCCTCGGTGCTGCGTTGCCAACCGGGCGAATCGGCCGCACCGATTTCCAGCACGGTGTCCTGCCACCAGCGCAGGATGGCCGGCACCTGGGCGATGTCAGCCGGCACCACATAGGCCACCAGCCAAAGGTCCTCGGGTTCGACCGATCGCCTGCCCTCGGCTGCGGCCGCCACGCAAAGCAATCGAGCCAGTTGTCGCCAGCGGCGGTCGGATACGCCGGGCCCCGGATGGGCACCGGCCTGCGTGCGCAGGAACTGCCGCAGCGTGCGCAGGGCCACCAAGGTGTCGGGCGCCAGATCGACCGCATCGGCAGCCATGGCCATCGCGTGTCGCTCGGCCTCGCCCAGGGGCGTGGCCGCCGGCTCGTTGTCGGGTGCAACCGGCTGCGCCGACAGCAGTTGTTCAAACGCCCCGTCGCTGACGGGTTGCACCGGAATGCGGATCAGAAAGCGATCGAAGAAGGCGTGCAGGGCCTCGTCAGCTGGGGTTTCGTTGCTGGCGGCCACCACCGAAACCAGGGGCACGCGCAGGCGTTGGGTGCCGTTGTCGAACACGCGCTCATTGAGCAGGCTCAGCAGGGCGTTGAGGATCGCCGAGTTCGCCTTGAACACCTCGTCGAGGAAGGCCACCTGCGCGGTGGGCAGGTAGCCATCGACCAGACGCTCGTAGCGGTCGTCCTCCAGCGCCTTGAGCGACAGCGGCCCGAAGAGCTCCTCCGGGGTGGAAAAGCGCGTGAGCAACCTTTCGAAACAGGCCGGGCCCAGCCCGTCGCAGGAGGGCGCGATCTCGGCATGAAGCCGACGCGCCAGTTCGCTCTTGGCGGTGCCCGGTGGGCCGATCAGCAGCACATGCTCGGCGGCCACGGCAGCCAGCAGCATCAGACGCGCGGCCGTGTCGCGTTCAAGCAGTCCGTCCTCAAGCCGGCGCACCACCGCTTGCAGGGCTGCGGGGTCATTGCAGGGGATCCGCTCCATCGATGTCACGCCACCAGCTCCACCTGATCGCCCGTCCGCTGCACCACGCCATCGTCCACCAGGCTTTGCAGGATCTTGCGGGCCATCGGCAGCGGTTCATCCTGCAGCAGCCGCTGAACGGCCGTCCGGTGGGCCATGGGGCTGTCGGCCATCCATGCGCACACGGCTTGCTCGGGGCGGCTTCGGTGCTCCATCAGGTGGAACACCATCAGCACCCGCAGCGCATGGCGCGCGTGCAGGGCAGGCTGCGCCTGCAGCTTGCGCAAGCGGTGGCGGCTGATGGCAAGGGCATCGTTCACTTCGTCGAAGGGTTCGCCGTGGCCAGGGATCACGATGGCCGGTTTCAGCGCCTCGATGCGGTCCAGCGTCTGCAGCGCCGGCGTGAAGCCGTCCTCACCGTCAAGCTCGGGAAACGTGACCGCCACCTTGTTCCGCCAGAGCGCGTCGCCCGAAATGAGGACGCGCTGCCGGGGCTCGAAAAGCACCACGGCATCGGGATCGTGCCCGCCCATGGCGTGTACCTGCCAGGCATGGCCACCGAGTTCGATCGCTTGGCCGTCCACCAGGGCATGGTCGACCCGGAAGGGGTGACAGCGTTGTCCGGTCAGGCGGTAGGTGAGCCGCTCCTGGTCCCAGGCCTTGACCTTGGGGAAGGCCGCCTGCGGGACCCAGGTCAGGGCATCCGGGAAGCGCTCCTGCAGGGCCTGGTTGCCGCCGCAGTGGTCCGAATGCAGGTGGGTGTTGAGAATGCGCGTGAGTGGGGCGTGCCCGCGCGCGAGGTCGACCAAGGCCAGCGTTTGGGGCGCGTGGCTGACATACCCAGTGTCCACGACCGACACGCCGTCAGCGTCACGAAACACGATCTGGTTGGACGACAGCCAGTCGCGCTGCAGCACCTGCAGGTGCAGGGCATCGAAGACGGGGGCGAACGACGCGGCCATTCGCCCATTTTGGCCTCAATGGTCGCTGCGCAGCTCCCGGCGCAGGATCTTGCCTACATTGCTCTTGGGCAGGTCGTCGCGGAACTCGATGATCTTGGGTCGCTTGTAGGCGGTGAAGTTGTCGCGGCAGTAGCCGGCAATGTCGTCTTCGGAGATCGTCGCCCCGTCCTTTTTCACGACGAAAAGCTTGACCGCCTCGCCCGAGCGCTCGTCGGGGATGCCCACGGCCGCACACTCCAGCACACCCGGGTGCAGGCTCACCACCTGTTCGATCTCGGTGGGGTACACGTTGAAGCCCGACACGAGGATCATGTCCTTCTTGCGATCGACGATGCGCACATAGCCGCGCTCGTCCATGATGCCCACATCGCCACTCTTGAAGTAGCCATCGGGCGTCATCACCTTGGCCGTTTCGTCGGGGCGGTTCCAATAACCGGCCATCACCTGCGGGCCCTTGATGCAGATCTCGCCGGGTTGGCCCAGCGGCACGTCGCGCCCGTCGTCGTCGCGGATCGCGATTTCCGTGCTGGGGATCGGCAGGCCGATCGTGCCGCTGAACTCCTTGAGGTCCAGCCGGTTGGATGTGGCCACTGGCGAGGTTTCACTCAAGCCATAGCCTTCCACCACCGGGCAGCCGGTGATGCGCATCCACTTTTCTGCCGTGGCCTGTTGCACCGCCATCCCGCCGCCGTTGCTCACCTTCAGGCCGGACCAATCCAGCTTGGCGAATTCAGGCTCGTTGGCCAGCGCGTTGAACAGCGTGTTCACGGCCGGGAACATGTTCACCTTCACGCTGCGCAGCGTGTTGATGAAGCCCGGAATGTCGCGCGGGTTGGGGATCAGCAGGTTCTGCGAGCCCAAGCGCGCGCCCATGAGGTAGCAGATGGTCAGCGCGAAGATGTGATACAGCGGAAGGGCGCATACGATCACCAACTGTTTGTCGCCGATTTCGTCGAGCTTGGGTTTGAACCAGGCTTCGGTCTGCAGCACGTTGGCCACCACATTGCGGTGCAGCAGCGTGGCCCCTTTGGAGATCCCGGTGGTCCCGCCGGTGTACTGCAAGAAGGCCACATCATCCGGTGAGATCGCGGGCCGCTGCAGCGCCCTGCCGCGCCCCAGCTCGATCGCCTGGCGCCAACGGGTCACGGTGCGGCCCCGGTCCAAGGGAAGCCGGTATTCGGGCACCATCTTGCGCAGGTGGCGCACCGCGAAGTTCACGAAGCGGCCTTTCCACCAGCCGATCAGGTCTCCCAGACCGGTCACCACCACATGCTGCACATCGGTCTTGTCGATGGCTTCTTCCAGCGTGCCGGCGAAGTTTTCCAGAACGATGATGGCTTTGGCTCCGGAATCCTTGAGCTGGTGCTCCAGCTCGCGCGCGGTGTACAGCGGGTTCACATTCACCACCGCATAGCCCGCCCGAAGGACGCCGGCGATGGCCACCATGTACTGCGGCACATTGGGCATCATGATGGCCACGCGCTCGCCCTGCTGGAGACCCGTGGACTGGAGCCAGGAGCCCAGGGCCTGCGACAGCTGGTCGATCTGTCCGAAGCTCAGGGTGCGCTCCAGGCAGCGCGCCGCGGTCCGGTGGGCGTGGCGGCGCATCGAATCTTCCAGAATGTCCACCAGGGTCAGGTCGCCTGGAATGTCCACCGTGGCGCCCACGCCGGGCGGGTAGTGCTCCAGCCAGGGCTGGGGGATGTCGGCAGGGTTGGCCGATGGCGCGCTGGCGGCCACCCGGGGCAAGTCGATCACGTTCACGAGTACTCCGAAACGATTGATGGGGCCGCGGCGGCGCCCACGTTCCGCGCGATGGTGGCGCGGGGCCGGCGGTCGTGCCAGCGGGGTTCCCCCAGGGGACTCCAAGCGGCCGCAGTGTAGGCCCGCTCGGGCCGCACAAGCCCTTGCCACAAGCGGGGTCTTGAGGGCCTGCTTTGGTTAGGATCGCGGCCTCAGCTCGGAGAACCCCATGACCACCCTCGGCACCCCTCTATCGCCTTCCGCCACCCGCGTGATGCTGCTGGGTGCCGGTGAACTGGGCAAGGAGGTGCTGCTGGCCCTGCAGCGACTGGGGGTGGAAACGATTGCGGTGGACCGGTATGAAAACGCGCCAGGCCACCAGGTGGCGCACCACGCCCACACCATCACGATGAGCGACGCGCAGCAACTGCGCGCCTTGATCGAGCGCGAAAAACCCTTGATGGTGGTCCCCGAGATCGAGGCCATCGCCACCGCCGAACTGCAGGCCCTGGAAGCCGAAGGCGTCGTGAAGGTCGTGCCCACGGCCCGAGCGGCGCGCCTGACCATGGACCGCGAAGGCATCCGGCGCCTGGCCGCCGAGACCCTGGGCCTGGCCACCAGCCCCTACCGCTTCTGCGATTCGCTGGAGGAACTGCAGGCGGCCATCGACGGCAGCGACGGTTCGGTCCCCATCGGCTACCCCTGCATCGTCAAGCCGGTGATGAGCTCATCGGGCAAGGGACAGAGCAAAATTGACACGTCTGCCGATGTGAAGTCGGCCTGGGACTATGCGATGGCCGGCGGCCGCGTGGCCAAGGGCCGGGTGATCGTCGAGGGCTTCATCGACTTCGACTACGAGATCACCTTGCTCACCGTGCGCGCGCGCGGTGCGGACGGGGCCATCCACACCCACTTCTGCGAACCCATCGGCCACAAGCAGGTCAGCGGCGACTATGTGGAAAGCTGGCAGCCCCAGCGCATGACGCCCCTGGCGCTGCAGCGCGCGCAGGCGATCGCCAAGGCCGTGACCGATGACCTGGGCCGCGGCCTTCAAGGCCAGCCCGACGGCTGTGGCCTGTACGGGGTGGAGCTCTTCATCAAGGGCGATGAGGTGTGGTTCAGCGAGGTGAGCCCGCGTCCGCACGACACCGGCCTGGTGACGCTGTGCACCCAGTGGCAAAGCGAGTTCGAATTGCACGCCCGCGCCATCCTGGGGCTGCCCGTGGACACCTCCCTGCGCAACCCGGGCGCCAGCGCCGTCATCTATGGGGGCGTGGATGCACAGGGCATCGTGTTCGACGGTGTGGACCAGGCGCTGGCCATCGAAGGCACGGACCTGCGGCTGTTCGGCAAGCCCGAGAGCTTCGTCAAGCGACGGATGGGCGTGGCGCTGGCGCGTGCGGTGGATACCGATGCCGCACGGGCCAATGCAAAGCTGGCGGCTTCACACGTCAAGCCGAGAGCCTGATCGCCCCTACTGAAACGCCACCTCGGCAAACGATCGCAGCTTGCGCGAGTGCAGCTGCCCCATGCCGGCGCGGCGCAGCAATTCGATGGCACGAATGCCGATGCGCAGGTGCTGGTCCACACGCTCGCGGTAGAAGGTGTTGGCCATGCCCGGCA
>JBEAWD010000284.1:0-6923 GCA_041160585.1 Pseudomonadota bacterium
TATACAACGCCCCTGACGAGCTTCGATCGGGCATCACGCATCAGGTGCGCGGCATGGTGGCGGGCGCTGCGCCGCCGGCGGCCATGATCGAGGGCATGGCGCGCATCGGCTTTGACATCACCCATGTGTACGGGCTGACCGAGGTCTATGGCCCGGCCAGCGTGGCGGTCAAGCGTGAATCGTGGGCAGGCGAGGACCTCTCGGAGCAGACGCGGCTCAATGGGCGCCAGGGTGTGCGCTATGCGCTGCAGGAGGGCATGACGGTGATGGACCCGGACACGATGACCGAGGTGCCGGCCGACGGGCAGACCATGGGCGAGATCATGTTCCGCGGCAACATCGTGATGAAGGGATACCTGAAGAACCCGGCGGCCACGCGCAAGTCGTTCGAGGGGGGCTGGTTCCACACTGGCGACCTGGCGGTGATGGAGTCCGACCGCTACGTGAAGATCAAGGACCGCAGCAAGGACATCATCATCTCCGGCGGGGAGAACATCTCGTCCTTGGAGGTCGAGGACGCGCTGTACCGCCATCCGGCGGTGCTGGCCTGCGCGGTGGTGGCCAAGCCCGATGCAAAATGGGGAGAGACGCCTTTGGCCTACGTCGAAGCCAAGCCCGGTTCTCAAGTGAGCGCAGCCGACCTGGTCGCGCATTGCAAGGCTTTGCTGGCCGGCTACAAGGTGCCCCGTGAGATCCGCTTCGAGGAGATTCCGAAAACCTCCACGGGCAAGATCCAGAAGTTCCAGTTGCGTGAGCGGGCCAAGTCCGCTTCGGCCATCGAGTGAAGGAGCCCCGGCATGCTGACGACCCACGACCCGATCCTGCTGCGCCATGACGATGGCCGTGGCGTGACCACGCTCACGCTCAACCGACCGCAGGCCTTCAATTCCTTGAGTGAGGACATGCTGGCTGCCTTGCAGAGAGAACTGGATGCGCTGGCCACCGATGATCGTCTTCGGGTGCTCGTGATAGGGGCCAGTGGCAAGGCCTTCTGTGCCGGACATGACCTCAAGGAGATGCGTGCTCAGCCCTCGATCGACTACTACCGCAGCCTGTTCAACCGTTGCGGCAAGGTGATGCTGGCCATCCAGCGTCTGCCGGTACCGGTGATCGCCAAGGTTCAGGGCATCGCCACGGCGGCGGGTTGCCAACTGGTGGCGCAATGCGACTTGGCTGTGGCGGCCAGCAACACCCGTTTTGCCGTCAGTGGTGTGAACCTGGGCCTGTTCTGCTCGACACCCGGTGTGGCCTTGTCGCGCAACCTGTCGCGCAAGGCCGCCTTTGAGATGTTGGCCACGGGCGACTTCATCTCGGCACAGGAGGCGCAGGTCAAGGGCTTGATCAACCGTGTCGCCGAGCCCGATGGGCTCGATGCCGCAGTGCAGCTGCTGTGCGAGTCCATCCTGAAGAAGCCGCGCGAGGCCCTGGCCATCGGCAAGGCGCTGTTCTACCGGCAACTCGAAAGTGGCATGGAAGCGGCTTACACCGATGCCGCGCAGACCATGGCCTGCAACATGATGGAAGACACAGCGCTTGAGGGCGTTCAGGCCTTCATCGACAAGCGGGCGCCCAACTGGGCCAATGGCGCCTGAGTCGCGGCAAAGCAGTCGTAGCAGCTGGGCCGGCCAGGTGCGGCCTCATTGGTCGGCGAAGGCCCGCTCAATGACGAAGTCCCCGGGCCGTGTGGTGTTGCCTTCCGCGAAGCCTCGTGCCTCCAGCAGACGCTTGAGGTCCTTGAGCATGGCGGGGCTGCCGCAGATCATCACACGGTCCTCGGCAGGGTTCAGCGGCGGCAGCTGCAGGTCTTGGAACAGCTTGCCGGACTCCATCAGCTCGGTGATCCGGCCCTGGTTCACGAAGGCCTCACGCGTGACGGTGGGGTAGTACTTCAGCTTGCCGGTCACCAGCTCGCCCAGAAACTCGTGTTCGGGCAACTGTTTGGCCAGCAGCTCGTGGTAGGCCAGCTCGTCCACCTCGCGCACCCCATGCACCAGGATGACCTGCTCGTAGCGCTCATAGGTCTCGGGGTCCCGCACGATGCTCATGAAGGGCGCCAGGCCCGTGCCGGTGGCCAGCATGTACAGGCGCTTGCCCGGCAGCAGGTAGTCGCACAGCAGGGTTCCGGTGGGCTTCTTGCCCACGATGATGGTGTCACCTACCTGGATGTGCTGCAGGCGCGAGGTCAGCGGACCATCGGGAACCTTGATCGACAGGAACTCCAGGTGCTCCTCGTAGTTGGCGCTGACGATGGAGTACGCACGCAAGAGGGGCTTGCCTTCAACCTTCAGGCCGATCATGGTGAAGTGGCCGTTGGAAAACCGCAGCGCCGGGTCGCGCGTGGTGGTGAAGCTGAACAGGCGGTCGGTCCAGTGATGGACGCTGAGGACTTTTTCTTCGTGCAGGGCGCTCATGGGTCCATTATCCCAAGATTGGCATGGCGACTAGGGAAACCACGGAACCTCGCGTGAGGGCCACAATGACGGCCAAGACGTTTTGGTTCTGAGCCGATGCGCACCGCATCGGCGGACGCGCTCGGGGCCCGTTGGAGGAAAGGCAAGACACGATGACAGACCCTTTATCCAAGGCGGTCAACCCGGCTGAGCCCAGGTTGACCAGCCTCTCCCACGGGGGAGGCTGCGGCTGCAAGATCGCGCCCGGTGTGCTTGGCGAAATCTTGAAGGGCACCACCGCGATGCCCATCCCCCCGGAACTGATGGTGGGGATCGAAACCGCGGACGATGCGGCGGTCTACCGGCTCAACGACGAGCAGGCCCTGATCGCCACGACCGACTTCTTCATGCCGATCGTGGACGATCCGTTTGACTTCGGACGGATCGCGGCGACCAACTCCATCAGCGACGTGTACGCGATGGGCGGGCGACCGATCATGGCCTTGGCCCTGGTGGGCATGCCCATTAACGTGCTGTCGCCGGCCACCATCGGCAGGGTGCTCGATGGCGGGGCCAGCATCTGCCGCCAGGCCGGCATTCCGATCGCCGGTGGTCACACCATCGACTCGGTGGAGGCCATCTACGGCCTGGTGGCCTTGGGTCTGGTGCACCCCAAGCGGGTGCGGCGCAATGCCGACTCCAAACCCGGCGACCTGCTGGTGTTGGGCAAGCCCTTGGGCGTGGGCGTGATGAGCGCTGCCCTGAAGAAGGGCGAGTTGGGCGATGTGGGCTATGCCAGCATGATCGAGAACACGACCAAGCTGAACACGCCAGGCCCCGACCTGGCCGCGCTTGAGGGTGTGCACGCCATCACCGATGTCACCGGTTTTGGCTTGGCGGGTCACGCCTTGGAACTGGCGCGTGGTGCGAAGTGCACAGTCGAGATCGACTGGCCTGCCGTACCCCTGCTGCGCGGCGTCAGGGAGTTGGCGCAGCGCGGCTTCGTGACGGGTGCCTCGAACCGGAACTGGGCAGGCTACGGGGGCGAGGTCGGTGTGCCCTCGTCGATGGCCCCCGAAGACCGTGCCTTGCTGACCGATCCCCAGACCAGCGGTGGCCTGCTTGTGTCCTGCGAGCCAGGAAGCGTGGACGAGGTGCTGGCGGTGTTCAGGCGCCACGGCTTTGCCGATGCGGCCGTGGTGGGGAGGGTGACAGCGGCGGCTGCGGCGCCCCTGGTGGTCAAGGCCTGAGGTAACTCACATCCCTGCGTAATTCGGCCCACCACCGCCTTCCGGCGTGACCCATACGATGTTCTGCGTCGGATCCTTGATGTCGCAGGTCTTGCAGTGCACGCAGTTCTGCGCATTGATCTGCAGGCGGTCGCTGCCATCCTCGTTCTTCACGAACTCGTAGACACCGGCAGGGCAGTAGCGGCTCTCGGGCCCGGCAAAGATGGCCAGGTTGTGGGCCACGGGCACCGATGCGTCGCGCAGGGTCAGGTGCGCCGGCTGGTTCTCTTCGTGGTTGGTGTTGCTCACGAAGACCGAGCTCAGGCGGTCGAAGGTGAGTTTCCCATCGGGCTTGGGGTAGTCGATCCGGGCGCACTGGGCCGCGGGCTTCAGCCTGGTGTGGTCGGCCTCGGTGCGGTGAATCGTCCAAGGCGCTTCCTTCAAACCCAACTTGGGCAGCAGCCACTGCTCGATGCCGGTCATGAAGGCGCCCACCGTGTTGCCCTTCTTGAACCACTGCTTGAAGTTCTTCGATCCGCTCAACTCCTCATGCAGCCAGCTCTTCTCGAATGCGGCCGGATAGGCGCTGAGTTCGTCATGCGAGCGGCCGGCCTGAAGGGCCTCGAAAGCGGCTTCCGCACACAGCATGCCGCTCTTGATGGCCGCATGGGAACCCTTGATGCGGGCCGCGTTGAGGTAGCCGGCATCGCAGCCCACCAAGGCCCCACCCGGGAACACCTGCTTGGGCAAGCTCAACAGACCCCCGGCCGTGATGGCGCGCGCGCCGTAGCTGACGCGCTTGCCGCCCTCGATGTGGGCACGGATCGAGGGGTGGGCCTTCCAACGCTGCATCTCCTCGAAAGGAGACAGCCAGGGATTTTGGTAATCCAGGCCGGTGACAAAGCCCAGCGTGACCTTGTTGCCTTCGAGGTGGTAGAGGAAGCCGCCGCCGTAGGTGTGGCTGTCCATGGGCCAGCCGGCGGTATGAACCACCAGGCCGGGCTTGGCCTTGTCGGCCGGCACTTCCCACAGTTCCTTGATGCCGATGGCATAGCTCTGCGGGTCCTTGCCGGCGTCGAGCTTGAAATGCGCGATCAACTGCTTGCCCAGGTGGCCGCGCGCGCCCTCGGCGAATACCGTGTACTTGGCGCAGAGTTCCATGCCCAGTTGGAAGCCCTCATGGGGCTCGCCGTCCTTGCCCAGCCCCAGGTTGCCGGTGGCCACGCCGCGCACGCGGCCCTGATCGTCGTAGAGCACCTCGGCCGCGGTGAAACCGGGGAAGATCTCCACGCCCAGCGCCTCGGCCTGTTCGCCCAGCCACTTGGTGACCGCGCCCAGGCTGATCACGTAATTGCCTTCGTTGTGAAGGCAGCTCGGCACCAGCCAATCGGGCGTCTTGCGTGCGCCGCTTTCGGTGAGGAAGAGCACCTCATCGCCCGTGACCGGCTGGTTCAGGGGGGCGCCTCGGTCCTTCCAGTCGGGGATCAGTTCGTTGAGGGCGCGCGGGTCCATCACCGCGCCTGACAGGATGTGGGCGCCTGGCTCCGAACCCTTCTCCAGCACCACCACGCTGAGTTCGGTACCCTTCTCGGTGGCCAGCTGCTTCAGGCGAATGGCCGTGGACAGTCCGGCCGGGCCTGCGCCGACAACGACCACGTCGTACTCCATGGATTCGCGGGGGCCGAATTGTTCGAGCAGGGCTTGGGGGGTCATGGACTGCTGCCTTTAAAAATTGGCGCCGATTCTAACGAGGCTCATCTCCTGAAAACCATGGGCGGTCGACCCGGCGAGGGAACCGGCGCGGCGCCCACAAGCCCCAAGGCCGTGCTAAGGTTTGGCGCATCGTCATGCGTTACGACAGCAGCCGCTGAAGCCGCCGGGCCATGAACGCGCCAACCTGACCGAAGCGAGTCCACCATGTCCTACACCATTGATCTTTCGGGCCGCGTGGCCCTTGTCACAGGCGCCTCCAGCGGTTTGGGCGCCCAGTTCGCCCGCGTGCTGGCCCGCAGCGGCGCTGCCGTGGTGCTGGCAGCGCGCCGAACCGAGAAGCTGCGGGATCTTCGCACCGAGATCGAGGCTGAGGGCGGCGATGCGCATGCGGTGAAACTGGACGTGACGGACCCTGACAGCATCCGCTCGGCCGTGGCGCATGCGGAGACCGAGGTGGGGACCATCGACATCCTCATCAACAACTCGGGTGTGAGCACCACGCAGAAGCTGGTCGACGTGACGCCCACCGACTATGACTTCATCATGAACACCAACACCCGCGGGGCCTTCTTCGTGGCGCAGGAGGTGGGCAAGCGGATGATTGCGCGCAGCAAGGGCGCCGCTCCTGGCACCTTCGTGGGCGGGCGGGTGGTCAATATCGCCTCCATGGCAGGGCTTCGGGTCTTGGGCCAGATTGGCGTGTACTGCATGAGCAAGGCGGCCGTGATCCACATGACCCGTGCCATGGCGCTGGAATGGGGGCGCTACGGCATCAACGTGAACGCCATCTGCCCAGGCTATATCGACACCGAGATCAACCACCACCACTGGAAGACCGAACAAGGGCAAAAGCTGGTCAACATGCTGCCGCGAAAGCGGGTGGGGCAACCCCAAGACCTGGACAGTACCCTGCTGATGCTGTGCGCGCCGCAGAGCCACTTCATCAACGGCGCGGTGATTTCGGCCGATGATGGTTTCGGTGTTTGAGGTGGGCGATTCAGCCGGCGAACGCAAGCGATGTTGAGAAGCGATGTTGAGATTTACCCTGCCCGAACACAAGACCCTCGTGCATGAGATGGTGATGCCGATCCGTTGGGGCGACATGGACGCCATGGGTCACGTCAACAACGCGAGCTATTTCCGCTTCTTCGAAACCTCGCGCATCAACTGGTTCGACAGCCTGGGCTGCACGCCAGGGCCAGACCGAACGGGGCCGGTGATCATCAACGCCTTCTGCAACTTCCTGATCCAGCTTGAGTACCCGGCCGACATCCTGATCCGCCATTACGCCACCAACCCGGGGCGCACGAGCTTTGACACCTATGTGACCATGGAACGCACCGACAAGCCCGGCGTGGTGCACGCCGAGGGCGGCGCCAAGGTGGTGTGGACGGACTTCCAGGCGCAGAAGTCGGTGCCGATTCCCGATTTCATCAGGGCCCTGATGCCACCGGCTGCGCCCTGACTCCCCGCCGTCCCAGCCTCAAGCCGCCGTCAGCTTGCGGATGAGGTCCCCGGTGCTGGCCGCGCCGTACTTGCGCATCAGCCGGGCGCGGTGGATTTCCACGGTCCGATGGCTGATGCCCAGGGC
>JBEAWD010000299.1:0-2863 GCA_041160585.1 Pseudomonadota bacterium
GGCAGGAGCGGTGCCAGCGCCCAACAGCAAAGTGGCCAGGGCCGTGCCCAGTGCGTGGGTCAGGTTCAGCTTGAACGCCGTGGGCGCGGCCGACCACGCCGGCGCAGGCCGGCATCGGCTCAAGGGTGAGAGTCTGCGCATGGCGCGTGATTGTGCCCATTTCGGGGGGCGGTTCGCGGCGCGCGGCGCGTGGATCGACAATGCGGTGTCCCCGCCAACGCCGCACGCCCATGAATTTCGATTACCGCCCCCGCTACACCAGCCGCCGCCTGCCCGTCTTCGGCCGTGATGTGGCTGCCACCTCTCACCCACTGGCCGCGCAGGCAGGCTTGAAGATGCTGCAATCCGGCGGTAACGCGGTCGACGCGGCCGTGGCCATGGCCGCCTGCATGACCGTGGTGGAGCCCTGCAGCAATGGCCTGGGTTCCGACCTCTTTGCCATCGTGTGGGACGGCTCGCAGCTGCTGGGGCTGAACGCCTCGGGGCACTCGCCGGCCGCTTGGAATACGTCCTACTTCAAGGCGCGCCACGGCGAGCAGATGCCCCGTCGGGGCGTGGACGCCATCACCGTGCCCGGTGCGGTGTCGGGCTGGGTGGCGCTGCATGGGCGCATGGGACGCCTGCCCTTCGGCGATGTGCTGGCGCCGGCCATGGACATCGCCGAGCGCGGCTATGCCGTGCCCGTGGTGGTGCAGGAGAAGTGGACCCTGGCCGCCGGTGTCGAGGAACTGACGCGACAGCCCGGCTTTGCCGACGTGTTCCTGCCCAAGGGGCGCGCACCCCATGTGGGCGAACGCTTTGCCATGCCCGCTGCGGCGCGCACGCTGCGCGAGATCGCCCGCACGCAGGGCGAGTCCTTCTACCGTGGCGAAGTGGCGCAGGCCATCGCCGCGTATGTGCAGGCGCACAACGGCACCATGACGGCCGCTGATCTGGCGGCCTACCAGCCGGAGTGGGTCACACCCCTGGCGCAGAACTACCGCGACCACACCCTGCACGAGATTCCGCCCAACGGTCAGGGCATTGCCGCACAGATGGCTGCGGGCATCTTGGAACACCTGAACATCGGCGAGCACGAGGTGGACAGCACGATGAGCTGCCACCTGCAGATTGAAGCCATGAAACTGGCCTTTGCCGATGTGTACCGCCATGTCAGCGACTCACGCACCATGAGGCTCACGCCGGCGCAGATGCTTGACCCGTCCTACCTGGCCGATCGGGCCAGACTGGTTGATCGCGGCCGCGCACAGGACTTCAAGGCCGGCGACCTGCCGCGCGGCGGCACGATCTACCTCACGGCGGCTGATCGCAGCGGCATGATGGTCAGCCTCATCCAGAGCAACTACATGGGCTTCGGTTCGGGTGTGGTCTTGCCCGATTGGGGCATCAGCCTGCAAAACCGCGGCCATGGCTTCACCTTGGATGAGAGCAGCGCCAACGTGGTGGCCCCGCACAAACGGCCCTTCCACACCATCATCCCGGCCTTCCTGACCAAGGACGGCCAGCCCGTGATGAGCTTCGGCGTGATGGGTGGCCACATGCAGCCGCAGGGCCACCTGCAGATGATGGTGCGCATGCTCGACCATGGGCAGAACCCGCAGATGGCCTGTGACGGCCCGCGCTGGCGGGTCAATGGCGGGCTGAGCTTGAACGTAGAGCCACACATGCCCGCTCAAACCATCCAGGGCTTGGCGGCCCTGGGTCATCAGCTCGATGGCCTGAATGACACCTACATGGACTTCGGTGCCGGTCAATTCATTTGGCGCCTGGGCGACCCAGGGGTGGACGGCTATGTGGCTGCCAGTGACCCGCGCCGCGACGGCGCGGCGGTGGCCTGGTGAGCGTCTTTGCCGCCAGCAGCGGGGCGGCCAGTGGTGCGCGCTTCTGGCAGGGCATGGCCCTGGCGGTGGTGGGTGCCTTGGGCTTTGCCGGCAAGGCCATTCTGGCCAAGCTGATGTACCGCCACGGCGTGGATGCAGTGACGGTGGTGGCCTGGCGCATGCTTCTGGCCCTACCCGTGTTCATCTTCCTGGCCTGGTGGAGCGGGCGCGGGGCGACTCGACTGACCTCGCGCGACGGCTTGACGGTGGCGGCCCTGGGGTTCTCGGGCTATTACTTCTCGAGCATGCTGGACTTCTATGGCCTCATGTACATCTCGGCCAGTCTGGAACGGCTGATCCTGTACCTGGGTCCCACCTTCGTCATGGTCTTGGCCGTGGTGGTACTGAAGAAGAAGGTCACGGGACGCCAATGGTTGGCAGCCAGCATCAGCTATGCGGGCGTGCTGGTGGTGTTTGGCCATGAACTTGTGCAGCCGGCTGCCGCTGCCGCAGGCCCTGCGGGCCCCACAGGTCCAGCGGCGACCATCCTGGGATCGGCCCTGGTGCTGGGCAGTGCGCTGAGCTATTCAGCCTACCTCTTGGCCAGTGGCGAGGTCGTCGCGCGCTTGGGATCGATGCGTTTGACCGGCTTGGCCAGCAGCGTGGCGGGTGTCCTGTGCCTGCTGCACTTTCTGGTGGTGCATCCCTTGTCGGCCATCGTGGTGCCCGAGCCGGTCATGTGGATGAGCGTGTTGAATGCGATGTTGTGCACCGTGATGCCTGTGTTGGCGGTGATGATGGCCATCGAGCGCATCGGGCCGGCCCTGAGTTCGCAGGTGGGCATGATCGGACCGCTGGCCACGATCGGACTGGGTGTGTGGTTGTTGGGTGAGCCATTCACCGTTTGGATCTTGGCCGGCACAGTGCTGGTGTTGTTGGGTGTGGGGCTGCTCGCGCGGTGGCGGTGATCCCGATCGTTTGAAACTGGAGTGTGGACATGGACCTTGGAATTTCGGGCCGTTGGGCCTTGGTGTGTGCCGCCA
>JBEAWD010000305.1:0-3348 GCA_041160585.1 Pseudomonadota bacterium
CTGGGAGCCTGGCTCCTACTGGTGTCGACGCAGGGCCTACCGGTCCCACTGCTGCGCACGGCCTATGCCGAGCAGCAATGGGCAGGGGTGATCGCAGTCCTGGGTTTCGGCTGGGTGCACCTCAGCCGGCCCCAAGCGTGGCTGCGCGGGATCACGAGCAGAATCTTCGCCGTGTACGTGCTGCATCAGACGCTGATCATCCTGCTTGCGGTGGCGCTCAGGCCGCTGGCACTGCAACCCCCTGCCGAGGGACCGCTGCTGATCGTGGGCACCGTCTCGAGCGCCCTGGCACTCGTTCGGCTGTGCGAGGCCGTCAAGCCGCTACGGCCCTGGCTGGGATTGCCGAGGGCTTGAACTTTCCGGGGCAGGAGGTTTTCCGCCTCATGTCAGGGTCCGGATTCGAACTCCCGCCCGAGCGCCATCGCCGAGCTCGGCCAGTTCTCGTCGTGCCGAAGCCCCCTGAGCTTCGACAGCAGGCCTTCGGCTTGATACGAAGCCCACAACAATTCTTTGCTGTACCTTTACTGTCCGGACTGTGGAGCTGATTGCCGGAACGGTATTCGATGCGGTGCAATGGCGGTGCCTCTTGCGTGGCGGCAGGTCGGGCCTCATGAAGGACCCCCGGCGTCCCGCCGCCCGCCATCACCCGTTCTGGTAGCGACCCAAGAGTCACCTTCTCGTCGCATACAAGAGATCTCGGCCATGAGCACCCCGACGCATCCGTTCCTCAGCGGCAGATGGGTCCAATCGATCCGGCAAGTGGGCTTGATCGTCGCGATGGCGTCGCTGATCGCCGCTGCCGGCTGCGGCGGATCAGGGTCCGCGGGAGACGCTCCGGTCACGAGCCCCACGCCACCGCCGGTCAGCTCCCCGGTTCCGCCTGCGGAAGGCATTCGCACGATCACCTATGGCGGAGTCTCGGTGCAGGTGGTGATCGACATGCCAGCCGCAGCGGTCAAGGATGCACTTGTGCTCTACCACCCCACCGTATGGTTCGACGACCAGATCGTAGCGGCTGCCGAGAACACCCTGGAGAGCTTCAAACGCCTGCTCTACCGCGACGATACGCTGCTGGTCAGCGTTGCCTACCCGCAGCAGGATCGGGAGATCGGCGAAGGGTTGCGGGAAGCGCAGGCCGCTCTGCTCTGGGTGAAGCACGAGGCCTCGAAAGCACTGGGCGTGTCGATCGACCGTGTCTTCATGGCCGGTCATTCCCAGGGCGGCTACGTTGTCACGCGGCTGAACACGCTGCATCCGACGGATGGGGTCATTGCCAATGCCCCGGGACCTCTGGACTTCGAGTTCCGCTGCCTGCTGGAGGAGCGCGGCGGCGCGCCAGGCAGCCAGGAGTGCGGACTGATGGTCCAGCGCTATGGTCTACCCTCCACCAACCCCGCGCCGTATCGCAAGATCTCGCTGTTGTCGTTCACCGAGGGATTCAAGGCGGACGTGCTGTTCGTTCAGGGCCAGGACGACAGCCCGATCCAGATGCGGTCGTGGCCGATCTTCAAGCAGGCCGTGCAGACCTGCACCAACTGCCAGCAACGCACTCTCCTCGAGGTTCCCGGCGCCCACACTGCGCTGTTCGTGAGCTCCGAGGCCCGGGATGCGTTCAATCAATTCATCGACCGACGACGCGCCTCGGCAAGACAGCGCCCGGAATGACGAGCCCGGACGCTAGCCGCCATGGCGAAACCGGCTGGAGCTTCAGGCGCTCGATGTCTTGTCGGGCCTGCGAGTGACGGTGGGTCAGACTTGCTTCGGCGTTGCCACCTTGCTGCACATGATGAAGGAGGCAGCATGACGGCTGGAGATCAGGCTCCGACGCTGCAGACCAACGGCCCATGACGTTTCGCCGCCGCGGCGGCAAGGCGGTGATCGTCCCCTGCCCGACGGCTCGCGCGCCGTGGGCAAGCCCGCTATGTCCATCGACAACACGATGATCACGCTGATCGCCCGGGCGCACCGGTGGCAGCAGTTGCTGCTGCAGGGCGTGTACGCCTCGATCGAGGAGTTGGCGGACGCCGAGGCGATCAACCCGTCCTACGTGAGCCGGGTGATGCGCCTGCCCTGCCTGGCGCCTGAGATCACCGAGGCGATCCTGGAGAGTCAGCAGCCGGCCCGCCTCACGGCCAAGGAACTGCTGGCGCTGTTTCTGCTGGACTGGGTTGGCCAGCGGGCGCACTTCGAACCGGGCTGACTTGCCAAGAAGCCGTTGTCGGCTTGCGACCCTCACCGGAAACTCGGGCACCGAGATGCTCTGTAGGGAATCGCTCGGTCAGTTCAGTCCGGGACCAGCTGCCTTCTGATGTCAGTCAAGGACACTCGTTGCGTGCCGTCCGACGAAAAGTTGTCCGGTGAGAGCCAAGCTTCCATAGCAGCGCGCACGACAGGCCACTCGCTGTCGATGATGGAATACCACGCCGTGTCGCGCGAGCGGCCCTTGTAGACCACCGCCTGCCGAAAGACGCCCTCGAACCTGAAGCCCAGGCGTTGCGCAGCACGGCGTGAAGGGGCGTTCAGGCTGTCGCACTTCCACTCGAAGCGGCGATAGCCCAGGGTGTCGAACACCAGCTTCATCAACAGGTACTGGGCCTCGGTAGCCGCCGGGGTGCGCTGAACCCAGGGGGAGTAGTTGATGTTGCCGACCTCGATCACACCGTGCGCGGGATCGATCCGCATCAAGGCGAGATAACCCACGGCGCGTTGGGTCTTGCTGTCCACCACGGCAAAGAACAGCGGGTCGCGGCTGGTTTGCATCTGCTCGAGGTGGACGTGAAATGCCTCGTACTGCGCAAAGGGCTCCTGAAACAGGTAGGTCCAGGCGCGTCCGTCAGGTGCTGACGTGTTGGCCGCGAACAGATCGGGGCCGTGACGTCTGGCGTCGACAGGCTCCAGGCGGCAGTAGCGCCCTTCGACGCTGGCGCGGGGAGGTAGCGGTCGGGGGGACCAGCCGGGGACGGCGTCGCCGATGGGTTGGTCGTAATCGTTCAGACGTGTCATGGGAGTCGGTGGCTGGGGCGCACGCGAGCGGTCTCTACGGCCATGTGGTGAGTGTCCATCAAGCGGTCAGTCACGGTTTGACTTGGCGGCCCTGAAGCAATGGACTTGCAAACTGCCTTCGGTCAGAAGATCTTCTGAGCTGATTGGGTCAAGGACTCGAACTCGATGGGGCGACTACGGCCCCGCCCCTCGGCTCCTTCCTCGGAACGTGGGACCCATGTGCTGCGGCCGGCCAACTCGGTACGGCTACCGCCGCCGGTGGGGTTGATGTGTAGCCAGTGACCGAAGATCCCAGGAGTGGGTTGCTCGCTTATATCCATTCGGATATACTCAGTTCATGAAGCC
>JBEAWD010000035.1:0-5533 GCA_041160585.1 Pseudomonadota bacterium
CGCAGCTTGCGCGAGTGCAGCTGCCCCATGCCGGCGCGGCGCAGCAATTCGATGGCACGAATGCCGATGCGCAGGTGCTGGTCCACACGCTCGCGGTAGAAGGTGTTGGCCATGCCCGGCAGCTTGATCTCGCCGTGCAGGGGCTTGTCGCTCACGCACAGCAACGTGCCGTAGGGCACGCGAAAACGGAAGCCGTTGGCCGCAATCGTGGCGCTTTCCATATCCAGGGCCACCGCGCGGCTTTGGCTGAAGCGCCGGGCCGGCGTGCTGTGGGGGCCGCGGAAGGGCAGCAGTTCCCAGTTGCGGTTGTCGGTGGACGCCACGGTGCCGGTGCGCAGCACCCGCTTGAGTTCATAGCCGCTCAACTGCGTCACCTCGGCCACCGCGGTTTCCAAGGCCACCTGCACCTCGGCCAGGGCGGGGATGGGCACCCACAGGGGCAGTTCTTCATCCAGCACGTGGTCTTCACGCACATAGCCA
This sequence comes from Pseudomonadota bacterium, assembly GCA_041160585.1. Taxonomy (GTDB): domain Bacteria; phylum Pseudomonadota; class Gammaproteobacteria; order Burkholderiales; family Burkholderiaceae_C; genus RFTU01. The sequence goes on from JBEAWD010000035.1 coordinate 481, forward strand.
TGGGCCAGCACATAGTCGCCCAGCTGCTGCGTGTTGCGCAGGCCGGCGCAGTGCCCCAGCATCAGCCACACATGCGGGCGCAGCACCGCGATGTGGTCACTGATGTTCTTGGCATTGGCCGGCCCCACGCCGATGTTGACCATGGTGATGCCCGAATGCCCCGCGCGCACCAGGTGGTAGGCCGGCATCTGCGGCAAGCGCGGCGGCGCCGCGCCGCGTTCATCTCCCGGCTGCACAGGCAGGCCGTTGCGGCGCGTCACCACATTGCCCGGCTCGATGAAGGCCTCGTACTCGGAAGAGGGGTCGGCCATCATCGCGTGGCCCAGCCGCACGAATTCGTCGATGTAGAACTGGTAGTTGGTGAACAGCACATAGTTCTGGAAGTGCTCGGGCACCGTGCCGGTGTAGTGGCGCAGGCGGTGCAGGGAATAGTCCATGCGTGGCGCGGTGAACAGCGACAGCGGTTCCGGCTCCCCGGGTGCCGGGTCGTGCGAGCCGTTGGCGATGCTGTCGTCCATCGCGTTCAGGTCCGGCAGATCGAACAGGTCGCGCAGCAGCAGACGCCGCTCGGGGCTCAGTGAGCCTTCCAGATGCTCGTTCTCACCCAGCGCGAAATGCACCGGGATGGGCGTCTTGCTCACACCCACTTCCAAGCCGCCCACCAGGTGCGCGCCGTGGTTCTTCAGCAGCAGCTCGAACTGCGTGCGGTAGTAGGTGGCGAACAGGTCAGGCCGAGTGAGCGTGGTCTCATACAAGCCGGGGCCTGCCACGAAGCCGTAGGCCAGTCGGGAATCGGCCCGTGCCACGCTGTCGGTGCGCACACGCAGTCGCGGGTAGCAGGCCCGCACGCGGGCAGCGGGCGTCTCACCGGCCACGAAGCGGCGCAGCTGATCACGCAGGTGTTCGACCGCCGAGTCGTAGATGGCCCGTGCGTGGGCCAGGGCGGCCTCGGGGTCGGTGAAGGTTTGGGGGGCTGAGAAGGGCAGTTGGGCGTCCATGTCCCATTCTGCCCGCCTGGATCAACTTACCGGGGACGGGCTTACACCGAAGAGCGCAGCCTTGACCGGCTCTGCCGGTGCCTACACCCGCTCGAACAGCGCCGCGATACCTTGTCCGCCACCAATGCACATCGTCACCAGGGCGCGCTTGCCGCCGGTTCGGTGCAGCTCGTAGATGGCCTTGGTGGTGATGATGGCGCCCGTGGCCCCGATCGGGTGGCCCAAGGAAATGCCCGAGCCGTTGGGGTTGGTCTTGGCGGGGTCCAAGCCGAGTTCCTTCACCACGGCGCAGGCCTGGGCGGCAAAGGCTTCGTTGCTCTCGACCACGTCCAGGTCACCCACCTTCCAACCGGCGCGATCCAGCACGCGGCGCGTGGCCGGCACCGGGCCGATGCCCATGATGGTGGGCTCCACGCCCGCATGCGAGTAGGCCACCAGGCGCGCCAAGGGCTTCAGGCCATGGGTCTTCACCGCCGCCTCGCTGGCCAGCACCACCGCACCCGCGCCGTCGTTGATGCCCGAGGCATTGCCGGCGGTCACCAGGCCTTCTTTCTTGAAGGCCGGCTTCATGCCCGCCAGGGTGTCCACGGTGGTGGAGGCCTTCACATGCTCGTCGGTATCGAAGCGCACTTCACCTTTGCGGCTTTGCGTCACGACCGGCACGATCTGGTCCTTGAAGTACCCGGCTGCGATGGCGGCGGCGGCACGGCGGTGACTTTCGGCGGCCAGCTCATCCATCTGCTGGCGCGTGATGCCGAACTGCGCGGCCACGTTTTCAGCGGTGATGCCCATGTGGATCTTGTGGAAGGGATCGTGCAGGGCGCCGGTCATGAAGTCCTGGATTTGCGCGTCGCCCATGCGGGTGCCCCAACGGGCGCCGGGCAGCAGGTACGCACCTCGGCTCATGTTTTCGGCACCAGCGCCCACGGCGATGTCGCAGTCGCCCAGCAGGATGGCCTGCGAGGCCGACACGATGGCCTGAAGGCCCGAGCCACACAAGCGGTTCACGTTGAAGGCGGGGGTTTCCTTGGGCAGGCCGGCGTTCATCGCGGCCACGCGGCTGAGGTAGGCGTCGCGCGGCTCGGTGGGCACCACGGTACCCATGGCCAAGTGGCCGACGGCATCCAGCGGCGCGCCACTGCGGGCCAGTGCCTCCTTCACGGCGATCGTGGCCAGGTCGGCCAGGGCCAAGTCCTTGAGGCTGCCGCCGAAGGTGCCGATGGCGGTGCGGGCGGCGGCGACGACATAAACGTTGGGCTGGCTCATCGGGTTCTCCTCGTGGTCTTCCATCAATCGGTTCGTGTCGGCGTGGGGCCTACATGCTGCGGCGGTACTGGCCGCCGACCTCGAACAGCGTGGCGGTGATCTGGCCCAGCGAGCACACCCGGACCGCGTCCATCAGGACCTCGAAGACGTTCGTGTTGTCCATCACGGCCTGGCGCAGACGCTGCAGCATGGGACCCGCCTGGGCTGCATGCCGGCTGTGGAAGTCGTGCAGGCGCTGCAGTTGCGACTCCTTTTCCTCGACCGTGGAGCGGGCCAGCTCGATGTGCTCGGGCACCGGATCGCCATGCGGGTTGCGGAAGGTGTTCACGCCGATGATGGGGTGTTCGCCGGTGTGCTTGAGCATCTCGTAGTGCATGCTCTCTTCCTGGATCTTGCTGCGCTGGTAGCCGGTTTCCATGGCCCCCAGCACGCCGCCGCGCTCGGCGATCTTCTCGAACTCGGCCAGCACCGCTTCTTCCACCAGCTCGGTGAGCTCGTCCATGATGAAGGCGCCCTGGTTCGGGTTCTCGTTCTTGGCCAAGCCCCATTCGCGGTTGATGATCAGCTGAATGGCCATGGCGCGGCGCACGCTTTCTTCCGTGGGCGTGGTGATCGCCTCGTCGTAGGCGTTGGTGTGCAGGCTGTTGCAGTTGTCGTAAATGGCGATCAGCGCCTGCAGCGTGGTGCGGATGTCGTTGAAGGCGATTTCCTGCGCATGCAGGGAGCGGCCGCTGGTCTGGATGTGGTACTTGAGCTTCTGTGAGCGCTCATTGGCGCCGTAGCGGTCGCGCATGGCCGTGGCCCAGATGCGCCGCGCCACGCGGCCCAGTACCGTGTACTCAGGGTCCATGCCGTTGCTGAAGAAGAAGGAGAGGTTCGGCGCGAAATCGTCGATGTGCATGCCGCGCGCCAAATACGCCTCCACGAAGGTGAAGCCATTGCTCAGCGTGAAGGCCAGCTGCGAAATGGGGTTCGCACCCGCTTCGGCGATGTGATAACCGCTGATCGACACCGAATAGAAGTTGCGCACATCGTGGTGCACGAAGTACTCGGCGATGTCGCCCATCACCTTGAGCGAGAACTCGGTACTGAAGATGCAGGTGTTCTGCCCCTGGTCCTCTTTCAGGATATCGGCCTGCACCGTGCCCCGCACATTGGCCAGGGTCCAGGCGCGGATCTTCTGCGCCTCGTCGGCCGTCGGATCCCGCCCGTTGTCGGTTTTGAACTTCTCCAGGTTCTGGTCGATGGCGGTGTTCATGAACATGGCCAGAATCGACGGCGCTGGACCATTGATGGTCATGCTCACTGAGGTAGACGGATTCGTCAGGTCAAAGCCGCCGTACAGCACCTTCATGTCCTCGAGCGTGGCGATGGACACACCCGAGTTGCCCACCTTGCCGTAGATGTCGGGGCGCCGGTCTGGGTCATGGCCATAGAGCGTGACCGAATCGAAGGCGGTGGACAGCCGCTTGGCCGGCATGCCCTCGCTGACCACCTTGAAGCGGCGGTTGGTGCGAAACGCGTCGCCTTCACCGGCAAACATGCGGGTCGGGTCTTCGCCCTCGCGCTTGAAGGCGAAGGTGCCGGCGGTGTAGGGGAAGGAGCCCGGCACGTTTTCCAACATCAGCCACTTCAGGATTTCACCGTGGTCCTCATAGGACGGCAGGGCCACCTTGCGGATCTTGTTGCCCGACAGCGTGGTGTGGGTCAGCGCGGTGCGGATCTCCTTGTCGCGGATCTTCACCACGTATTCGTCACCGGCATAGGCTCTTTGCATGTCGGGCCACATGGCCAGCAACTTGCGCGCGTCGGCGCCGAGTTGGGCTTCGCGCTTGGTGGCCAGATCAATGGCCGCCTCGGCCGCGCGGGGCTTGTCGGGCTTGTCCACACTGAGCATGCGCGCGGCCTCGCGCAGCTGCTGCACCTCACGGGCCAGCGTCACCTGCTGCGCCACGCGCTTCTTGTAGCCGCGCACCGTGTCGGCGATGTCGGCCAGGTAGCGCACACGCGCCGGCGGCACGATGGGCGTTTGCTGGGTGCTGTGGCGCGTATTCACCAAGGGCAGGCGACCTTCATGCAGCGGCAGGCCCAAGGCCTGCAGGCGCGGCTTCAGGCCTTGGTACAGCGCGGTCACGCCGTCGTCATTGAAGCGGCTGGCCATGGTGCCGTACACCGGCATGTCCTCGGTCTTGACCGTCCAGGCTTCGCGGTTGCGCTGCACCTGTTTGGCCACGTCGCGCAGAGCGTCCAGTGAGCCCTTGCGGTCGAACTTGTTGATGGCCACGAACTCGGCGAAGTCCAGCATGTCGATCTTCTCGAGCTGGCTGGCCGCGCCGAACTCGGGCGTCATCACGTACATCGGGATGTCCACGTGCGGCACGATGGCCGCATCACCCTGGCCGATGCCCGAGGTCTCGACGATGATGAGGTCGAAGCCCGCCACCTTGCAGGCGGCCACCACGTCGGGCAGGGCCTGCGAGATCTCGCTGCCGGCCTCGCGGGTGGCCAGGCTGCGCATGTAGACCCGCTGTCCGCCCTGCCACGGGGCGATCGCGTTCATGCGGATGCGGTCGCCCAGCAGCGCCCCGCCGCTCTTGCGGCGCGAGGGGTCGATGGAGATGACGGCGATCCGCAGGGCATCGTCCTGGTCCAGCCGGACGCGGCGGATGAGTTCGTCGGTGAGTGAGGACTTGCCTGCGCCGCCGGTGCCGGTGATGCCCAACACCGGCGTGCGCACCGAGGCCGCTGCCTCGCGCAGGGCAGCCATCAGACCGGCATCGGCCCGGCCG
>JBEAWD010000059.1:0-15865 GCA_041160585.1 Pseudomonadota bacterium
GCCAGCGGTAGCCGACCGGATCACCCCTGCGCAAACCCCAGCGGCGCTGGTGGGCATCGGGTTGATCGGGGCCCTTGAAGTAGCCGATGAAGTTCTCTTCGCAGGTCAGATAGGTACCCCAGGGGGTGATGCCGCTGCCGCAGTTGTTGATCGTCCCCAGGACTCGCCTTCCGGTGTTGTCGGCAGCGGTCCTCATCAGTGCATGTCCGGCTGCAGGTCCGCTTACGGTCATTGGCGTACGCGCCGTGATGCGCCGCGCCCACGGTGAGGGTGTCACCACTGCCCAACGGCCGTTCTTCATCTCCACTTCGCACACGCTGACGCCGTGTGCAGCCTGGGCCTTTCGCACTTTCTCCGCGCTCCAGTTTGCCAAGCCGTCCCGGTGCAGAAGCCCATCGTCCACATACTCATGGTTGATGACGAGCAAACCTGAGTTCGATGCGTTGATCGGGTAGAAGTGCAGGCCGTCGTGGTGCATGCCGAACTGCGCCTCCTGCTCCGCTGCGCTGTTCGTGGCATCTGGCTTGAAGGACGGGTTTTCGCCGGACAGGCCGACGGGGTCGCCCCACCGCGCGATCACCTGCACCTCATAGCCTTCGGGGACCCGAACCGTGTCGTCGTTGCCCACCGCAATGCCCTTGAAGCCCAGGAGCGGGCCAGTAGAGGCGCTGCCGACCATGGTGGCACAACCCGTGACCGTCGCTACTGCACCACCCAGCGCCGACAACTTTGACAAGGGGGCCAGGAAGGCGGAGGCAGCCGCTCCGCGCAGCACGATCCGGCGATCGGGGTTGGAGATCTCGTGAATCGATCGGTTGGACGACGGATTGCTGTCTTCCATCAGGGCGTGATCTTTGGCCATTGCGGGCTCCGTTAAACGAATCTATCCAAATGATCAAACCGGTTTGTGACGGTACCGTGAAGGCATTTGGTTCACGTGGCTATCCGGGCTGGCGTCACGCAATCGCCACCGATTCGACACCGCAATGAAACTTACCACGGTCAACATCCCAGCAAGATCCACGCGGGAGAAGTGTCATGAAGGTGAGCGTGTTTGGTGCAGGCTACGTCGGCCTGGTGACGGCTGCCTGTCTGGCGGAGATGGGCAACAGCGTGTGCTGCGCCGATATCGATGAGGGGCGGGTCGAGGGGCTGCGCCAAGGGGTGATCCCCATCCATGAGCCTGGGCTCGACCAACTTGTGCAACGAAACTCAGCGGCAGGTCGCTTGACCTTCACCACCTCATCGGCCGATGCGGTGGCGCATGGCACCATCCTTTTCATTGCCGTGGGAACGCCAGCGGGTGAAGACGGTTCGGCCGATGTGAGTCATGTGATGACGGTGGCGCGCGCCATCGGTCAGCACATGTCGGAGTACAAGGTCGTGGTCAACAAGAGTACCGTGCCCGTGGGTACCGCCGACGCGGTGCACGACACCCTTCGGCAGACTCTGGCAGCACGTGGAGTCATCGTGCCCTTCAGCGTGGTCTCCAACCCGGAGTTTCTCAAGGAAGGCGCGGCCATCGGCGACTTCATGCGACCTGACCGCGTGGTGTTGGGGTGCAGCAGCGACCAGGCCGAATTCATCATGCGTGGCCTCTACGCACCCTTCCTGCGCAACCGAGAGCGCATCCAGGTCATGGACGTGCGCAGCGCCGAGCTCACCAAGTATGTGGCCAATGCGATGCTGGCGCAGCGCATCAGCTTCATGAACGAAATGGCCGGGTTGGCTGAGCGATTGGGTGCCGACATCGAGAAGGTTCGAATCGGTGTGGGCAGCGACGAGCGCATTGGGCCGCACTTTCTGTACGCCGGCTGCGGTTGGGGTGGCTCATGCTTCCCCAAGGATGTGCGGGCCTTGGTTTCCATGGGGGCCGATCAAGGACTCGAGATGGGCATGGTGCGCGCGTCGATGGCGGTCAATGACCGCCAGAAGCACCGCTTGGCACAGATGCTTCGGGAGGCGCTCGGCGTGGGGCTCAACGGCATGACCATCGCGGTCTGGGGCCTGGCGTTCAAGCCCGAGACCGATGACATGCGGGAAGCACCAAGCCGGGTGCTGATCGACGAATTGCTGGCCGAGGGGGCAATGGTGCGCGCCTATGACCCGGTGGCCATGGAGAACGCCGCCAGGATCTGGTCTTCCCACAGCGGCCTGCATCTGGTCGGATCGGCGATGCAGGCCTGCACGGGTGCGGACGCTCTGGTCGTGGTGACGGAGTGGCGTGAGTTCCGCAGCCCCGTGTTCGAGGACTTGGCTCAGGCACTGGCCCACCGTGTGGTGATCGATGGTCGCAACCTATACCGAAGCGAAGAGCTGGCGGCTGCGGGCCTTCGCCACTGGAGCATCGGGCGGCCCTCCAGCACGGTGGCGCTTGAGCCATTGGCCGCGCATGGTGCCTGGCGCGCGGCGGCCTGAAGCGGCTCAAACCTGAGGACCTGAGGGCGGTGGATCCCTCAGTCTTCAGGCAGGCTCGACGACTTCCAAAGGCAGCTCAGCCTGCGAAGCACCCCAAGCCTTGCGGCAGGCACTACGGTCGATGATTTCCAGCCTCCCGTCTGGGTGCTCCACCAGGGCGGTCAGACTTTCTACCCAATCGCCATCGTTGCAGTAGAGGATGCCGTCGATCATCCTCATCTCAGCGTGGTGGATGTGGCCGCATACCACGCCATCCACACCGCGCTTCCTTGCCTCCTTGGCCACCGCGCCTTCGAAGTCGCTGACGTACGAGACGGCACGCTTAACCTTGAGCTTGAGGTACTTGGACAAGCTCCAGTAGGGAAGGCCCAATCGTGCACGGCAGTGATTCAGGTTTCGGTTCACCCTAAGCATGAATTCGTAGGCTACGTCTCCCAGCAGGGCCAACCACCGCGCGCACTGGATTACTCCGTCGAACAGATCGCCGTGCGTGATCCACAGCCGCTTTCCGTCCGCTGTGGTGTGGATGCAGTCCTCGACCACGTCGACACCGCCGAAGTTGTGGTCTCGGTAGCGACGCGCGAACTCATCGTGGTTGCCCGGAACGAACACCACTCGGGTGCCTTTGCGCGCTTTGCGCAAGATCTTCTGCACCACGTCGTTGTGCGCTTGCGGCCAGTACCAGGTGCGGCGTAGTTGCCAGCCGTCGATGATGTCGCCCACCAGATAGAGTGTGTCGCACTCGACATCTTTGAGGAACTCCAGCAGGGCTTGCGCCTGACAGCCTGGTGTTCCAAGGTGGATGTCGGAAATCCAGACGGTACGGACCTTGATGGGCTGACCGGGGTCCTGACTTTCGTTCCAGTGGGTGGGGGCCGACATGTCCATGGCCGAATCATGGCCAAGGCCTGTGACGAACACATGACCTTGTTGCGCCCGAGCACTGTCATGCAATCTTCATGACAGTTCAGCACCATGGTGGCTCTGTCAATTCATCTACACACACCGTCATGAATTCGCCGTCCGCTCGCCGTTCACCCATTCTGGTCATGAGCCTGGCCTTCTTGGTCACACTGGGCATTCTTGCCTTGAGTGCCTGCGGTGGCAGCGATGCGGCCGAGGAACTCACCCCTTCGACCATCACCCTCCAAAGGATCGGTGGCTTTGAGGGTGCGGCACTGGGCGCAGCCGAAATCACGGCATATGACCCGCAAAGCAAGCGTCTCTTCGTCGTCAATGGTGCGAACAACACGGTGGATGTGCTGGACATCAGCGACCCCACCAAGCCGGGGAAGATGGGCAGCATCAGCGGCGCGCCCTTTGGCGCTGGCATCAACAGCGTGGCCATTCACGACGGCTTGGTGGCCTTGGCTATCGAGGCATCGCCCAAGACGGCGCCAGGGCGTGTGGCCTTCTTTCGCGCCAGCAACCTCGAACTGCTGTCCAGCGTGGTCGTCGGCGCGCTGCCCGACATGGTCACCTTCACTCCTGATGGTCGGCGACTCCTGGTGGCTAACGAAGGCGAGCCCAATAGCTATGGCCTGCCCGATTCGGTAGACCCTGAAGGCTCGATCAGCATCATCACCGTCAACGATGGACGCAATCCGACCGTGGCCACCGCGGGGTTTGCCGCTTACAACTCACGCGCCGACGAACTGCGGCGACTGGGAGTGCGCTTGTATGGTCCCAACGCAACCGTGGCGCAAGACCTGGAACCCGAATACATCGCCGTGAGCGAAGACAGCAAGACGGCCTACGTCACGCTGCAGGAGAACAATGCCGTGGCGATCGTGGACATCGATTCGGCCCGCGTCACTGACATTCGGCCCTTGGGCTTCAAGGATCACATGGCCGCCGGCATGGGCTTGGATGCCAGCGACGAAGACGGTGGCGTGAACTCCAACTCCGGAACGCCCGCCATCAAGATCGCCAATTACCCGGTCAGAGGCTTGTATCTTCCCGACGGAATCACCAGCTACTCGGTCAACGGTGTGACCTACCTGATCACGGCCAACGAGGGCGACGCCCGTGCCGATTGGCCAGGTTTCAATGAAGAAACCCGCGTGCGGACCCATTGCGACAAGGGCCTGGACCCCGCCGTGTTCCCCGATGCCGCCAACCTCATCCTGGATTCCAATCTCGGCCGACTGCGCATCACCGCCAACCCCAACGGCGGCAGCGCCGGCAAGAATGCCGCGGGCCAGTGCAATGAACTCTACAGTTTCGGCGCACGTTCGTTCAGCATCTGGGACACATCGTTCAAGCGCGTGTATGACTCCGGCGACGAGTTTGAGCGTCGTACCCAGTCGTTGACCCAGGCAGCCTTCAATGCCAGCCACGACAACAACACCATGGACAGCCGCAGCCCCTCAAAGGGCCCTGAGCCCGAAGGTGTGGTGGTGGGCAAGTTCGGACGCAAGTCGATCGCCTTCATCGGCTTGGAGCGCGTGGGCGGCGTCATGGCCTACGACGTCACCGACCCCGCCAAGCCGGTGTTCCTGACCTATTTCAACAGCCGAAGCGGCACGACGGGTGACCGTGGGGCGGAGGGCCTGATCCTGATACCGGCCAACCGCTCCCCGAACGGAAAACCGCTCCTGGTCATCGGCAATGAGGTAAGCGGCACCACGGCCATCGTCCAGATCGACCTGGTTCCCTGAGCGGTCATCGCGTCCTCGGTCGACCCTCGATCGTCACAAATCCGTCACACAAGGGATCTACGCTCGGGAAATGTCAAGCAAGCAACCCGCGGCGGGAGAGGATGCAGGTCTAACGCTGCCTTTGGGGATGCCGATGAAGCCGGAGCGCGCCTGGCTGAGCCGCGAAGCCTCGATCTTGGCCTTCAACCGGCGCATCCTGGCGCAGTCCCGCTACGCCGATGTGCCGGTGCTGGAGCGGCTCCGCTACATCACCATCGTGTCGTCCAACCTCGATGAATTCTTCGAGGTGCGCTTCGCCGATCTCCTCCAGCAGTCACGCCAAGCGGGCTCGCGCCTGGGGGTGGAAGAGCTCCGGGCAGTGGCATCCTCGGCTAGGGAGTTGATCGACGAGCAGTACGCCACCTTCAACGACCATGTATGGCCCGACCTACGGCGGGCGGGGATCGATATCCTCACGCATGCCGAGCGCAATCCCGCGCAGAAGGAGTGGGTTGGCCAGTACTTCAACGAGCAGGTGCAGCCGCTGCTGATGCCCATTGGGCTGGACCCGGCGCATCCTTTCCCGCAGGTGGCCAACAAGTCCCTGAACTTCATCGTGGAGCTGCTCGACGGTGCGCGTGCGGGGATCGCCATCGTGCGTGTGCCTCGTGCATTGCCCCGGGTGATCCGCCTGCCCGATGAACTGCAGCCGGGGCGGCAGTCCTTCGTGCTGCTGTCCAGCGTCATCCGCTCCCATCTGCACGAGTTGTTCCCGGGCGCCACCGTGGGCAACTTCTCGCAGTTTCGCGTCACCCGCGACTCCGACCTGGACGTGGACGAAGACGAGGTCACCAACCTGCGCCAAGCCCTGCGTTTTGAGCTCACCCGGCGCCACTACGGGCAAGCGATCCGCTTGGAGGTGATCAGCTCCTGTCCCAAGTCGCTGGTCAACATCCTGCAGCGTCAGTTCGGCGTTCCCGATGCCGCCGTGTTCAAGGTGAACGGTCCCGTCAATCTCGTGAGGCTCAACCAGCTCGTCGATCAGGTCGATGGCCGTGATCTGCGCTTTCCGCGATTCGAGCCGGCTTGGCCGCGCGACCTTGCCCCGCGCGGCCAGGCCCTGATGCCCCAGATGCGCCAGCGTGATCTGCTGCTGCACCATCCCTACGAAAGCTTTGAGCCGGTGTTGCAATTGTTGAGGGAGGCGGTGGCCGACCCCGATGTGCTGGCCATCAAACAGACCATCTACCGAACAGGCGGGCAGTCTGAGCTGATGGAGTTGCTGCTGGAGGCCGCGCGGCGGGGCAAGGAAGTGCTGGCGGTGGTCGAGCTCAAGGCGCGATTCGATGAGGAAGCCAACATCGATTGGGCTGACCGGTTGGAAGCGGTTGGGGCCCAGGTGGTCTATGGTGTCGTGGGCCTGAAGACCCACGCCAAGATGCTGCTGGTGACCCGGCGCGAGCCGCTCAAGTCGCTGGCGGGCAGCCGTCACCGGCGCCATCAGAAGGGCCAGGACAGTGGCCTGCGCCACTACCTGCACCTGTCCACCGGCAACTACAACGCCTCCACGGCACGTCTGTACACCGACATCGGCTTCCTCACCTGCAACATCGACCTGGCTCACGATGCGCAGGCCGTTTTCCGTCACCTCTCCAGCTTGGCTGAACTGCCGCGCATGAAGAAGCTGGCCGTGGCCCCATCAGGCTTGCATCGCCAGATGATGCGTCTTCTGGACCGCGTGAGCATGGCGGCTCGAAACGGGTTTCCGGCGCGCGTGGTGGTCAAGTGCAATGCGCTGACCGACCCTGAACTGATCCAGGCACTGGTCACCGCTTCGCAGGCCGGTGTGTCAATCGACCTGATCGTGCGCGGGGCCTGCATGCTGGCGCCCGGTGTGCCTGGGCTCACGGAAGGCATCCGCATTCGGTCGGTGGTGGGGCGGTTCCTTGAACACAGTCGGATCTTCTATTTCCGTTGGGGGACGCAAGATCGTGACGAGACACTGCTCTTGTCGAGCGCCGATTGGATGAGCCGCAACATGCAGCGGCGAATCGAACTGGCCTGGCCGGTTGAAAACCCCGCTCTGCGTCAACGTGTGATCGACGAAGCCCTGGTGCCCTATCTGCACGACCAGCGCGGGGCCTGGGTTCTGGACAGCCACGGCCAGTACCATCCCCTCAATCCAAACGGCCTGCACGCACAGGCGGAATTGATTCGGCACCACGCGACATGGATCTGATACTTTGGCGCCATGCCGATGCCATTCCCGGCAGCGAGACCCTGGCCGACATGGACCGTCCGCTCAGCCCCAAGGGGCACAAGCAGGCCAAGCGCATGGGTGAGTGGCTCAACCGGGTCCTGCCTGAGAATGCCCGCATCCTGGTCAGCCCGGCGCTGCGCACCCTGGCCACGGCCGATGCCCTGGAGCGGCGCTACAAGACGGTGCCGGGCTTGGCACCGGAGGGCACCATCGAACACCTGTTGCTGGAGACAAGGTGGCCACAGGCCAAGGAGGTTACGGTGGTGGTGGGCCATCAGCCCACGCTGGGTTTGGCGGCCGCCTATCTAATGGGTGCTCGGCATGTGACGGCCGAGGACCCTTGGCGCATCAAAAAGGGCGCCATCTGGTGGATACGGGCGAAGGCCCTGGAAAACGGTGAGTTATCGGTCACCACCGTGGCGGTTCGCACCCCCGAATTGATCTGAAGATGCGGCCGGCGCCGCGTCAATCGGCCCAGCGCAGCTTCAGCAATCCCGACTTCATCCACACGCCCACTTCCTCGCGCAGCAGGTGCTGCGTGCGCAGCTCAGCGGGCGTCAGGCGCCGCTCCTGAGCGTTGTGCCCCCAGGACAGCGACACTTCGCCGCTGCGTTCGCACTTGACGTGCAGCTTGACCTTGGCGGCCTTGTGCCGACCGTGGCAGCACAGCACGGCCAGACGCAGGCATAGCAGAATCAGTGCGAAGTCCCGCCGCGCAAAGCCGCCTTCCACCTTGCGCAGGCCGCCCCGCTGCCCCAGCACGAGTTCGCCGATCCGGCGCTGCTGGCTCTGGGAGAAGCCGGCCGCGTCCAGGTGGTCTAAGAGGTAGGCGCTGTGGCGGTGGTGGTCGTGATGCGACACCATCAGGCCGATTTCATGAAGGTCACAGGCCCAGGCCAACTCACGCACGTCTTCGTCGGCCAGTTCGGGCAGCAGATGGCGCTGGAGGTTCAAGGCCAGGTGCTTCACCCGCTTGGCCTGCTCGGTATCCACCTCGAAGCGTTGCTGCAATTGCCCCACAGTGGCATCTCGAACATCGCGTGTATCCACCCCCAGTGACACCTTGCGGCGTTGATACAGGTCGTAGATCACGCCCTGCCGAAGCGCGGCGCGTGAGGGCTGGATTTCGTGGATGCGGAACTGCACCATGAGGGTGTACAGGATGGCCAGGCCACCGGCCAAGACGGGCTTTCGCTCATCCTTGAGGCCGCGCAAGTCCAGTTCATCGATGTGACCCGCTTCCACGCAGCGCTCGATGCACCAGGCCAGCGCCGACGGGGTCAGCCGGCCATCGGTCACGCCGTGCGTGGCCAGCAGCTGGGACACGGCACCCGCCGTGCCCGATGAGGCCATGGCCTCGCTCCAGCGGTCGGGGGTGAAGATCTTCTCGGCCTCTTCGAACTCGGCGCCGGCGGCTACCTGGGCAGCGCGGAAGGCCTCGGCGGTGAGGCGGCCATCACCGAAGTAGCGTTGTGTCATCGACTGGCTGCCGATGCCGAAGGACTCGGCCGCGCCGGGCTTCAGGCCCTGGCCCATCACGAATTCGGTAGACCGTCCGCCGATATCGATCACCAGTCTCGGTGCATCGCTGGGGTTGAGGTGTGCAACGCCAGCGAAGATCAGCCGGGCCTCCTCACGCCCTGAAATCACTTCGATGGGCACACCCAGCACCGGTTCGGCCATGGTCAGGAACTGGTTGCGGTTTCGGGCCTCACGCAGCGTTTGCGTGGCCACTGCGCGCACCTCACGCACCTCGTGCAGGCGCAGCAACTCGGCCATGGCCGCCAGGGTGTTCAAGCCGCGGTCCACTGCATCGGCTCGCAGGTACCCGTTTTCGTCCAAACCCGACCCCAGCCTAACCGGTTCCTTGAGGTAGTCCAAACGCCGGTAGCGACCATCGCGAATGCGTGCGATCTCGATCCTGAAGCTGTTGGACCCCATGTCGATGGCGGCCAGGGGGGCGCCCAGGATGTGATGTGCGTCGCTCATGAAGCCCTCTAGCGTAACGCAGCTGTTTGACGGTTTGGTGACAAGCGATGGGATGGCGATGTCGATCGGCCTTGGCAACAGAAGCCAGCCTCAAACGTCCTGGATGCCGCCCGTTCGTGTGTAGAACACCACCGTTCGGACATCCGTGTCCGCGCCGAACAGAGAACGGTAGCGGCTCAGTTGTGCCTGGTGTTCCGCGCGGGGCTCCTCATCGTCCGAAGGCCGGGTCGTCTTGTAGTCCACGATCCACCGCACACCGTCCTCAACGAAGGTGCGGTCGATGACATGGGTCTGGATTTCGCCGTCTCGGGCCGTGGTGTAGGGCACTTCGCACTGTGCGGCGACTCGCGGCCCCAGGATCCATCGCCCCATCTCGGATTGCAGCGTGGTCGCCAGATGCCGCCACACTTCATCGGTAGCCGATCCAAGTTCTTCACCGGCATGACCTTGCTGACGCAGCCAGCGGCGCATGGCTGGCTTCAATCCGAGTAGGCGATCCCTGTGCCAACCCGCCAACCCGTCCCGACCGATGATTTCCAGGTACTTGTGCACCAAGGTGCCGATGTCGGCGGTCAAGCGGCCTGCTGCCTGGGGCTGATCACCTTCCAGGGGCAAACGCTCGAGTGCCGGCGTCGGCTCGGCGGAGGTGCCGATGGACGCTGACCTAAGCGGCTCGGGCCGCTGTGCCAAGCGCAGCCGCACGAGGCGGTGGTCAAACGACTCGGGGACGATGGCCGGGGCCTTGTCGCATGACGAGACATCGGCCTCAGAGCCCGTGGAGGGCTGTACAAGAGCCGCCTCAAACTCCGTACGCGCCACCGGCCACAACAGGGACAGCAGGCTGTCGGATGCGGGAGCATTCAGGATGCCATTGTCCGGGTTGGCGCTGATCTTGGCTCGGCCCAGTAGGTGCAGATGGCGCTTGGCGCGTGTCACGGCCACGTACAACAGGCGCTGCGTCTCGTTGCGGTTGCGATCGGATTCGAACCGGCGCAGCAGCCCGTACTTGGTGGGCTCGCCCGAGGCCTGTTGCGCCCCATTGGGCAGGTGCGCCACGATGCGCTGCAAGCGACCTTGCTCGCCGGCCACCTCGTCCCACAGTATCAGCTTCTTGTCGTTGGGCGATGCCTTCTTGTGCAAACCCGGCAGGATGACGGTGTCGAACTCCAGTCCCTTGGACTTGTGTACCGTCATGATCTGAAGGCGTGCCGTCGCGCTCGGATCCGGTTGAGAAAACAGCTTTCCTACCTCAGCTTCCAACTGGCCCAGGTCCAGGCTGCCGTGATCATCCAATTCGTCGAGCACCTTGAAGAAGGCCTGGCTGTCCAGCAGGTCGGCCGGGCCCTGAAGACATTGCGGTCCACCCAGCTGCTGCCACACGCCTTCCACCCAGCGACGAAGGCGCTGTCGGCCCTGATGCGCATAGGCCTCTTCGATGACCTCGCGCACATGCCCCAGCCGGGACCGGCCATCGGGGCTCAAGGACTGCGTGCGCGCGGGGTCATTCATCAGTGACCACACGGTGGCGCGGTGATCATCACCGGCCAAACGGTGCAGGTCTTGCAGCAGCAGCCCGCACCACGGGGCTCGCAACACGGCCAACCAGTGGACGCGGTCCCCTTGGTGCAGCAAGGCCTGGGTCAGGCTCAGCAGATCCTGGATCACCTGCTTGTGCGCCAGGGTGTCGATCTCCACCGCCTGATAGGCCAACGCGGGCCGATGCGCCTGCAATGCCTTGACCAGTGCGCCCAGGTGAGAACGCGCACGCACCAGAATGGCCACTGTGCCCGCGGGGTCCTCTGTTTGGGCCTGGCGCACGATGTCGATCACCGCCTGCGCCTCGCGTTCGTCGGCCGGGCCGACCTCCTCGTCATCTGCTTCGGCTTCGTCACCGCCTGCGTCAATGATCGGGTGCCAGGTGACGCCGGCCCTGGGGTGCGTGCCCTTGGTGGCCTGGGCCTGATCGAACCTGACCGCGCCCCGGTGAAAGTTGTCCTCCGAGGCGAACACGTTCGGAAACACCCGGTTGCCCCAGTCCACCACCTCCACATGCGAGCGGTTGTTGCGGAACAGCACAAGCTCCCTCAAGGCCAGGTGGCCCAGACCACCGGCCTTGACCTTCAGGAACAAGCCCACATCGGCCTTCCGAAATCGGTAGATGGACTGCATGGGGTCGCCCACCAGAAACAGGGTGCGACCGTCGCCGGGCTGCCAGCCCCGGATGAGTCGCGTCAGCAGTTCTACCTGGGTCGGGCTCGTGTCCTGAAATTCGTCGACCAGCAGGTGCTGGATCCGGTAGTCCAGGCTCAATTGCAGATCGCTCGGAGCCTCATCGCTGCCCAGCGCCATGAGGGCGTTGTGCGCCATCTCGGTGAAATCCACCTCGCCGGCGGTCTTGAAGGTCAGCCACAGGTGGGCATAGGCGACCTTCAGTACCGTCAACATGTCGGTGATGAGCTGCTGCTCGGATGCACCGTAGGTGGGTGAGGGCAGTTGGCGCAGCCGTGCCAAGGCCGCCGCCGCGCCGTCGTCCAGTTCTTGTGCGATCGCTTCCTTGAGGGCCTTGCCCAAGGGCTTGCCTTGGGGTGTGCCCAAACCGAAGTCCGACGGAAGCACCTTGCGAGGACCACCGTCCTTGTTCAGCAGCAGCGCTGCCAGGCCGCGCCACTTCGGCAGGTCGTCCACTTCTTGAGTCAGGGGTGTCGACCAGTCGACAAGGTGTACCAAAGGCTCGAGCTCGTTCAACGCATCGCCGGCCGCGCGCGCGCTCATGGCCTGAGAGGCCGCCCACCGGGCCGCCGGCATGAAGCGTGTCTGCGCCGCAGCAGGCAAAGCGGCCAACGCCGCATCCAAGTCGGCACGGATCAGCCCACCCAGGGCCTTCTCCGCTGCGTCAAGATCCGGTTCGTCGTGCACGTGGCGCAGCCATTGGTCACGGCTGGCCAGCATGTCGCACACCAGGGCCTGGAAGCTGCCAGCGTTGTTATCGAGGTGGTCCAGTACACGCGCAATCGCGTCGGCCGCTTCGTGGCCTTCATCCAAAGACTGCAAGGTGGCTTGGGCGGCCTGGGCATAGTGGGCTTGGGCGTCGGTGGCCACGCCCGGTTGGCTGCCCATGCGGGCCATCAGCGGCATCTGGCGGGCCAGTTGCCCACACAGCGCATCGATGGTGGTGATCTGCAATCGGCCCGCGTGCTCCAACAGGTGCCATTGGCGGGCGGCATCGCGTTCCAGTACCTTTCGACCCAGCTCGTAGGTGGTGATCTTGTGCGCCTCGACCGGCGGCTGACCCGATGCACTGCGCCTGAGGCTGCTGACCACCCGGTCCCGCATTTCGGCTGCAGCCTTGTTGGTGAAGGTCAGCGCAACGATCTCCTCGGGTTCATCAACCGTGGCCAGCAGCGCCAAAACGCGCTGCGTCAGCAACTCGGTCTTGCCTGCACCCGCAGGCGCCTTCACGATGTAGGACTCGTTCGTGTTCAGCGCAGACAAGCGATTGTGCGAGTCGAGCGCGAGCAGCTTGTCGCCATCGGCAAGGGCTTCGTCGTGCCCGTTGGGGTTCGGCGCGATCATGGTGTGGGCCCACTGCGTTGGCCAGGGTCTTCATCACCCGCAGCGTTTCGTGAGGCGGCTTCGAGTTGGGACTGCCGTTCCGACACACGCAGCAGGGGCAGCACATCGCAGTACTCAAGCGCCTTGGGGTCGGCAAAGCGCACGCCGGCATGCCCGTCCTTGACCTCCATGGCCACGGCACGGATGCGTTCGCTCCAGTGCTCAAGAACGCTGGCCCAATGCGGAAAGCGTTCTTCGGGAAACAGCTTGCGCCCTTTCGTGCTGGGCAATCCCGTGACCTTGGGCAGCAGCTTGTCATCCTTGGACAGGCCGGCCCAGGAAGGGTCGTTCATCAGCACCTTCGCAAACAACACGCCGTGCACCGGTCCTTCATCAGGGCGGGCGATCGAGGCATAGATGGGCAGTTGCGGCTCGGTCAGGCGATCGGATGCCCAGTTCTTGGTGTCGATGTTGGCACCGGTCTTGTAGTCGATCACCAGGGTCGAGCCATCGGCCAGCTGGTCGATGCGGTCGATGAACATCCGCACCGGAAGGCCTTCGATCTCCAGCGCGCATTCCTTCTCGGTGTGCATGACCTCAAAGTCGTGCGCCCGAGAGCGCTCCAGCTCCAGCCAGCCGGTGATCAGGCGCACCAGTCGGGCCCGTTCCAGTTCAGCGAATCGAGGCTTCAGGGCTGTGTTGCCCGGGTCTTCGTTGTAGGCCTTCAACACCTGGTCCACGGCTGCACGGACCTGGCCTTCGCATTCGCCATGCTTGAGCGCCTTCAGCCGCTGGGAGGTCTTGACGCCCTTCCAAAAGTGCTCCATCGCATCGTGCAGGAAGGTCCCGCGCTGGCGTGCATCCAATCCTTCGGTGACTTTTTCAAGCCGCTGCGCCCCCAGCCGGTACTGGTAGTACGCCCAGGCCGGACAGATGGCTTGTGCCCTGAGCATCCAGGTGCCGCCGCGCACCCGCTCGCCCGGCGCCACCGGTGGAGCCATGACATCGACCAGCGGGGGCGCCAGGGTGATATCGGGGCGGTTCGCCGCCTGCCACGACCAATGTGGCGACGCGGGGCAGGGCAGGTGGTCTTGTTCGGCCGTCACCGGGATCAGTGGGCTGGGGCTTAGCTTGGCATCACCCAGCTGACGCGGCCAGGAGAAGACGAGCTCGGGGGTGCAGTGCATCCAGTGGGCCTGCAGGGCCTGTGCGAACTCAAGCTGCACGGCGGCACCCGCGTTGGGGCTTTGCGCCTGTCGTTGCAGTTCGCTGGGCAGCAGCGCATTGGGCCGCGCCGCTGGTGGCCAGGCCGTGTCCACCATGCCCATGACCCAGACCCCATCGAAGCTCAGTCCGCTGCTCTCCAGCACGCCCAGCACCTGCAGCCGCGGTTGCCCTTCGGTCTGCACCTGAAATGTCCGGTCTGCGCAAGCCCGACGCAACTGCGACACGATGGTCCCGTACGGCACTGGCCCCATCCACTCATCCAGCCGTGCCAGTTGTTCAATCGTGTCCAGCAGCGCCTCCTTGGCTTGGAACTCATGGCTGCTGAGCTTGCGCTGGAACAGCCAGCCGCCCCGCTGCAAGAGCGTGGGCAGGTCTTGGGCCCAACGGGATGGCAGGCGGGCCGCCTGCAGGCCCGGCAGGGCCTGGGCGAGTTGGTCGAGGTGGCGCAGCAGCTCAGGCGCTTGCAGGTGGCGGCCGTGGCCCGATCCGCTCTGCCGGTGCAGGTCTTGGCGGAAGTGCTCGAAGTTGGCGCTCGGTGGCAGGCGTTCGCGCATCGCCGCTTCCAGCAGGGCGCGGGCGGCAGACTCTTTCTGCGCATCCGACCAGTAGGGGCTGCGCAGCACGGGGCTCACGGCCGCTTGGGACAGCTTGTCGGCATCCACCAGCCACTGCAGCAGGGCCAAGGCGGTGTGCACCAGGGGCTTGTGCGAAAGCGGCATGCCCAGGCTGATGTTGTAGGGGCGAGCGGCTTCAGCCTGGCCGGGGCAGATGGCCATCGGCATCAGCACATCGTCGAGCGTGTCTTCCAGCAGGTGGCGGCTGAGTGCCAGATCGGGCACCACGATGGCCAATCGCGCTTGGGGGTCTGCATGCCAACGCTGTTGCGCCCACAGCGCCGCGGCCAGGGCTTCTGCTGCGGTGTCGGGGTAGGACAGGCACGTGACGGAAGCGCCTGGCGCGTCAGCCCCGGTGCTTGCCGCCGATGACCACTCAAGCAACTCGATGCCACGCAGTTGCAGCAGCGACCGGAGCTTGCGTTCGGCCGGGTTCAGCCGTGTGTGGCCGGCAAAGGCCACGCGCTGTGGCCACTGCAGGCGATCGAAGCAAGTCGGCAAGGCATCTAGCAGGGCCTGCTGCAGGCTGTGCTTGTCGATCCAGCTGCGCTCTCGGCATTCGGCCAGAAAGCGCCGTTGCCAGCCCGCAAAGCGCCGAGACTCCTCGGTCAGCTGATGGGCCTTGGCTTGCACGCCCCAGACGATGGACAGTTGGTGGGCCTCCATGGCCGTCTTGGCCAGGGCCGCTACATCGAAGAGAAACTCGCATCGCTCTTCCAGGTCTTCGCGGATGATGCGTTCCCACAGCAGGCGCTCTTGAACGCTGTCCATGGGCAAGGCCAGCAGCGCCGGCGCTTCGCTCAAGCCCTGCAGACTGACTTCAATCTGGATGCGCTCGAGCCACTGATCGAAGGTCAGCGCCTGAAGAGGTGTCCATTGGGCGCGGCCTGCCAGCACCATGGCCCGCGCCTGTTGCTGTTGCAAGGCTTGCGCCAGTCGTGAGGTGGCGCAGACCACGAGGGTGTCCCCGTGCAGATCCCGTTCGCCCAGCGCAATCACAAAGTCCCCCTGCGCGATCTCACCCACAATAGCCGACGGGCGTCAGCGCTTACTCACCTTCGGGCTCATCTGGCGCCAGGAACAATTCGGCCGGCGACTCAATCGTCAGATTCCGATGCTTGGTCAGGCCAGCAGCTGCTGCATTCGCCGCTTGACCTCAGCAGGAA
>JBEAWD010000166.1:0-14064 GCA_041160585.1 Pseudomonadota bacterium
GACCCGGACGACGCCTTTGAGGCACTGGCCCAGCGCGTGCCCGTGGACGAAATCCGATTCTTCGTGATGGCCGTGAAGCTGCAACGGCAGACCGGTGGACAACTGGCCGAGGTGCTGGGCAACATCGCGCAACTGGTGCGCCAACGCCTGCAACTGATGGACAAGGTACGGGTGCTGACCGCCGAGGCGCGCTTGTCGGCCAAGGTGCTGGCCGCGTTGCCGCCGGCCACGGCAGGCGCCCTGCTGGCGGTTAGGCCGGAGTTCGTATCCCTGCTGTGGACCGACCCGACCGGCGTGCGAATGCTGCAAGGCAGCGCGCTGCTGATGGTGCTGGGCAGCCTGTGGCTTTGGCGCCTGACGCGCATTCGGGTCTAGGGGGCAGCGCATGGACACCCACACACCCACCCAGCTTCTCGATCAGCCGGACCGCGAGGGCCCGGTCGATGTCCAGAGCCTGGACTCCCGACAAGCGTCACCCTGGCAGCGCCTGCTGGAGCCCCTGGCGCGCCTGGCGGCGCCGCGCACGCCGGCTGAGCCCGACGCCACAATCTTGCGCGCGACGCGGGAGTCACTGGACGACCCCGGACTGTTCGTACCACCGGCGCACCGCGAACGCTTCATGCACGCCGGCCTGCGCCAGCGGGGTGCGCCCGTGGCCTTCTACTCGGCCAAGGTGGTGCTGGCCCTGAGCCTGCCCCTGTTGGCCTGGTTGGTCATGGGCCTGGCGGCCAGGCCCGTGTTCGGCGCTCAGGGCGCCGCGCTCCTGCTGGGAACCTCACTGCTGGGCCTGCAGCTGCCGGGCCTGTGGCTGCATCGGCGGATCGCCGCACGCCAGCGGGAGTTGTTCGAGGCCTTCCCCGATGCGATTGACCTGATGATCGTCTGCATGGAAGCCGGCATGGGGCTGGACGCAGCCTTGGAGCGCACCGCGCAGGACATGGCCCTGCGCAGCCCCGCGCTGGCCGATGAGCTGGAACTGCTGGGGGCCGAGCGGCGGCTGGGTGTGGCCAGGTCCCTTGCCCTGCGTCACTTGGCCGCCAGGACCGGGGTCGAAGAGATCCGCACCTTCGCCACGATGCTGGTGCACACGGAGCGTCTGGGCACCGGCGTGGCGGACGCACTGCGCGTGCACGCCAAGGCCCTGCGCCAGCGGCGTGAACGACGCGCCGAGGAGGAGGCCGCCAAGCTGCCGGTGAAGCTGCTGTTCCCCTTGATCTTCACGCTGTTCCCCGCCCTGATGGTGGTGCTCATGGGCCCGGCCGTCATCAGCCTGATGCGTCAGCTCGGGCCCTTGGTGGCGGGCACACCTTGAGCGGTGGCCGTGGCAATCACCTACACCCGGCCACCATCCTGAGGGGATAGGAAAGCGGCGTCGCTGCGCGTTAAGCTCGCCGGCATGAGCAAACACAACGCCGACACACACGCCGACACACACGCGGGCGCACACGGCACCCTGCGCGAACGCAACATCCCGTCTGCGCAGCAGGAAGTGCAGACACCCAGGCCGTCCACGCCCTACGACGGGCCCGGCAGCGCCTACAAGCTGGCCTTCACCGACACCGAGTTCCTGCTGCGCGAGGAGCTGCGGCCGGTGCGCATGCAGCTCGAACTGCTCAAGCCCGAACTGGTGCAGCAGGAACAGGGCGTGCACGCCACCGTGGTGATCCAAGGTTCGGCCCGCATCCCCAGCCCCGACGAGGCGCACCAGCTTCTGTCACGGGCGCAACGCAGTGGTGACGCCGGGGCCATCGCACGGGCGCAGCAGGCCGTGGCCATGAGCCGCTATTACGAGGAGGCGCGCCGCCTGGCGGCCATCGTGACCGAGCGCAGCCGCCATTTGCGCACCCCCTTGCACGTGGTGACCGGGGGCGGGCCCGGCATCATGGAAGCAGGCAACCGCGGCGCGCATGAGGTGGGCGGGCCCAGCATCGGCCTGAACATCGTGTTGCCACACGAACAGGCGCCCAACCCCTACATCACGCCCGAGCTGTGCTTCCAGTTCCACTACTTCGCGCTGCGCAAGATGCACTTCGTGATGCGCAGTGTGGCGGTGGTGTGCTTCCCCGGGGGCTTCGGCACGCTCGACGAGCTCTTCGAAACCTTGACCTTGATGCAGACCGGCAAGAGCCGGCGCCGCCCGGTGCTGCTGGTCGGCCGCGAATTCTGGGAGCGGCTGATCAACCTGCAGCACCTGGTGGACACGGGAATGATCAGCCCCGGCGACGTGCACCTCATCCAGTACGCCGAAACGGCCGAGGAGGTGTGGGACCGGCTCAACGAGCACTACGGCTTCGAGCCGGCAGGGCCGGCCGAAGCGGGCGCCGGCGCCCACGAGGAGGATGTGTAGGGCGGCCGCCGTCGCAGATCGGAGCTGATCAGGCCTTGATGAGGTTCTGGCAGGTCTGACGCTGGCCGTCGGCCGCCGCCACGCCGGCGCACACACCGTTCAACTGCTGCTGCAGGCGCTGCACCACGGCGGCCTGCGCCGGGCCCTTGTTCCATTCCTTGAGCTTGGTCGCCACGCGTTGCAGCGAACGCGCGCTGCGCTCGTGGAAGGCGGCGCTGTCTTGTGCGGCCTCCTTGAAGAGCTGCGCGGCCACGGCCTCGATGCGGGCGGTGTCTTGCGGGGCCAGTTCGACCAGGGCGTTGAAATAACCGGCGCCCCACTGCAGCCGGGTGGCCGGGCCGACGCTCTTGTCGAAGGACTCCTGGTACCACTTCAGTGCGTCGGCGGTGCGGCCCTGCTTGCGGGCATTCGATCCCAACTGGCTCATCAGGTAGTAGGGCGAGTGGCTGCGCGTGAGGTTGGCCTTGAGCAGCGCGTCGCTGTCCTCCCACAGGCCGGCCTGGCCCAAGAGGTAAGCGGCGGAGGTGATCACCGCCTGGCGTTCATAGCCATCGGTGATCTCGCGGTCCATGCGCTGGCTGTGTTCACGGGCCAGCTGCGTCAGGGCTTCGGGCAGGCGCGGCTTGAGGGTGTCCTTGCCCTGGCCCAGGCGCGCCAGGGCGATGCGCTCGATCACCACCTGGGTGCGGTCCCCGCGTGAGAGCGAGGCGTCTGCCTGGGCGCGCGCCAGTGCGGCGTCCATGCGCTGCACCAGCGCCGCGCGTTCGGGCGAGCCGTCGGTGGTCAGCACCTGCACCATCTTCGCGCCGCCGCCGGTGAGCACATCCAGGTGCAGCTTGGTGGCGGCCGCATCGGCCAGCACGGTTTGCACGAGTTCGCGCAGCATGGCGTCAGGCTTGAGCCCCTTGCCTTCGTCGCTGGTGGCCAAGGCCTTGAGCCACAGGCGGGTGGCGATTTCGCCATGGGCCTGGGCGGTGTCCCGAGAGGCACCGGTTGCGCCGCCCTGCGGCACCTTGGCCGCCAACTCACCGAGCAGGTGCGGGCGGTCGGCCGGGCTCACCAACTGCGACTCATCGGTTTCCCAGGAATAGTAGGCCAGCGTGCGCCACTCGTTGGTGGACAGGGCCTTGCCGCTGCGCGCATCGGCCAGCACCTGCTGGATGGGCCGCCCGCCGGACAGGCCCGCGCGCAGGACCGCCATCACCTGCTGGGCATCGGCCTCGCCAGGCAGGCGGGTGATCTCGGCGCCCTGGGGGTTCATCAGGATCACCGTGGGATAGCCGCGCACCTTGAAGCGCGCGCCCAACTTCTGCGCGCCCGGGCGGTCACCGTCCACATGCACGGCCACGAAGTCGCGTGCCTGCACCGCGAAATCCTGCGTATTGAAGAAAGTGGCCTTGAGCTGGTTGCAGGGCGGACACCAGGTGGCGCCCCAGTACAGCAGCACCGGCTTGTTCTGCGCCTTGGCCTGTGCAAAGGCGCGGTCGATGTCCGCGTCCTGCCCTGCGGCCAGCCAGGTGATGTTCTTGGATGGCGGATTGATCGAGGCCGCAGGTGTTGGGGTGGGCGTGTTGGCCCGGGCCGATCCTGCGGACCAAAGCAGCCCAGAGGCCACCAGCATCAGGGTGGCCACGTTGGAGGTCAGATGTCGTGTCATGCCCCGAAGAATGCCACAGCCGAACGCACCGTGCGAACCCTTTGAAAGCGCCCCCGCGGCGCGCGGCCTACAGTTGCGCCATGGACACGAACCCCATTCAACGCTCCCGCGGCATCGAGGCCCTGGTGGCCGGCACCCCCACCTCCGACGGCGCCGGCGTCAAACTCAGCCGCGTGCTCACCCAGCAGTGGCAGCGCCGGCTCGACCCCTTCCTGATGCTGGACCATTTCGGCAGCGACTCGCCCGACGACTACATCGCCGGCTTTCCCGACCACCCGCACCGCGGATTCGAGACCGTCACCATCATGCTGCAAGGCCGCATGCGCCACCGCGACAGCGGCGGGCACGAAGGCCTGATCACCGACGGCGGGGTGCAGTGGATGACCGCGGCCAGCGGGCTGATCCACAGTGAAACGCCTGAGCAGACGGAAGGCCGCATGGACGGCTTTCAGCTGTGGCTGAATCTGCACAGCGCCGACAAGATGGGCCCGATCGGCTACCGCGACATCGAAGACGACGAGATTCCCCGTTGGCAGGGCCTGGGCGCCAAGGTACGGGTGATCGCCGGGCGATGCGGTGAGGGGGCCGATGCGGTGACGGGCGCCATGCAGCGACCCAAGACCGAACCGGTGGTCCTGGAGATCGTGCTGGAAGCCGGTGCCCGCTTCGAGCAGGCGCTGCCCTCGGCCATGAACGCCTTCTTGTACCTGCACAGCGGCAGTGTGGTGGTGCAGGGCAAGGAGGCCCGCGCGCGGCACATGGCCGTGCTCACCAACCCGCCTGACAGCGATGGCGTGGCCATGAGCGCGGGCAGCGCCGGGGCCCGCTTGTTGCTGATCGCCGGCCTGCCGCTGAAGGAGCCGATCGCCCAATACGGACCGTTCGTGATGAACAGCCGTGAGGAGCTGATGCAGGCCGTTGAGGATTACCAGGCCGGACGCCTGGGCACCATCGGAAGCTAGAGCCGCTCAGGCACCGCCGAAGGGCCGAACGCCGATGAGCGCCGCATGCGCCCAGAAGGCGAAGGCGGCCCAGGCCACCGCACCACCCAACACGCACAGCACGAGGGCCATGGGGCGAACCGCCATGGGTTCGGGGGGGTTGAGGCGGTCGCGCGCCCGCGCGGCGCGGAACACGAGAACGGACCACACCAGGAAGCCGCCGAACAGCAGCACATCGGCCAGGTTGCCGTTGGACAGCAGGTGCGCCAAGGCCCAGGTCTTCACGGCCAGTGTCATGGGGTGCCCAAGGCGCGCCTTGATGGCGTTCCCCGGCACATAAGCCGCCGCCAGCAGGACGAAGGCCAGCAGCGTGAGCAGCGAGGCCGCATGGCGCATCCCCACAGGAGGTACCCACACCACGATGGGATCCAAGCGCGCAGCACCATAGCCCTGGATCAGCAGCACGAAGCCCAGCAACGACACCACCGAATACACGCCCTTCCAGGCCATGGGCCCGAAGCGCTCGATGAAACCCTGACGCGCACCGCCGGCGAATACGCGGGCGCTGTGGATGCCCAGGAAAAGCACGAGGCCGAGGATCAGCAGGTTCATGGTGGTTGCCTAAACGGCCTGGAGGGGCTACTTGGTTTGAAGGGCGCTGAGGATGACGACGTTGGTCACCGGCAAGTGGGTCAGCCCGCTGAGCAGATCCACGCGAACGGGGACCGCATTGAGCTTGTCGATCACATCCATACCGGTGATGACGGACCCGAAGACGGCATAGCCCGGTTCGCTGTCGCTCTTGAAGTCCAGCGAGGGGTTGTCCACCGTGTTGATGTAGAACTGCGAAGTCGCGGAATCCGGCGCGGACGTGCGGGCCATGGCGATGCTGCCCTTGACGTTCTTCAGGCCGTTCTTGGACTCCAGAACGATGGCCGGCGAGGTCGGCGCCTTCACCACCGGCGTGACCGGCCCCGCGGTGTAGCCGCCGGCCTGAACCACAAAGTCCTTCACGACCCGGTGGAAGATGGTGAGGCGATAGAAGCCGGCGTTGACGTAGTCGAGAAAGTTGTTGACCGAGACCGGGGCCAGATTGGGGTCGAGCTTGACCGTGAAGGTGGAGGTGGTGGTGTCCACCCCCTGAAGGATCACCGTGACCTCGGGTTCGGGCACGGTCACCTGCAGGCGCGCGGCCTCCAGGTTGTTGGCGGTGAAGGCACGGATGGTCTTGGGCCCCAGGGCCGTGACCTTGCAGGTGAAGCGTCGGGTGAGGGCATCACCGCCGGCGCTTTCCGTGACCTCGCCGCAGCCGGCGTCCACAGCCACCTTCAAGCCCTTGTCCAAGCCCGAACCTGTCACGGTGATGACCATGTTGCGGCTGTACTGCAGCGTGCTGGCAGCCATCTGCGACACGAACATACCGCCGTTGTCGGAGCCGCCGCCACCGCAGGCTGTCAACAGGAACGGCAGCACCAGGCTGGCCACCAACAAACGCAGGGGACGGGCGAAGGAGATCATGCGGCAGGGCTCATGTGCAAACCCCGCATCTTATCGGTGGGCAAGGCCCTTGGTTCAGGGGTTCGCGGCCGTACGCAGGCAAGCCCCTTGCCGCTGCAGGGTGTGGTTGAGCAGGCTCACCGCCGCATGGATGGCGCTGATGGTGGGCGTGGCCACGCCGGTGATGCGCCCCAGCTCCACCACGCTGCCGACCAAGGCATCCAGCTCCAGCGCCCGGCCGTGCTCCACGTCCTGCAGCATCGAGGTCTTGTGCGCACCCACCGCCTGCGCACCGGCGATGCGCTGCTCCAGGCTCACTTTGAACTGCACCCCCAGCTTCTCACCGATGGCCTGCGCCTCGCGCATCATCTGCGCGGCCAGTTCGCGTGAAGCGGGGTAGGTGCAGATCTCTTCCAAGGTGGCGTGGGTCAAGGCGCTGATGGGGTTGAAGCTGAGGTTGCCCCAGAGCTTGACCCAGATCTCGCTGCGGATGTCCTTGCTGACCGGGGCCTTGAAACCCGACTCCATCAGGGCCTTGCTCAAGGCCTCGATGCGGGGGCTGCGCGACCCATCGGGCTCGCCCAGGGTGAAGCGGTTGCCCTCGATCACCTTCACCAGGCCCGGCTCCACCAGCTCCGCGGCCGGGTACACCACGCTGCCGATCACGCGCTCGGGTTCGATGTGCTGGGCCAGCAGGCCTCCCGGGTCCACCGACTCCAGCGTTCGGCCCTCGTACTCGCCGCCAAGCTTGTGGAAGTACCACCAGGGCACGCCATTGATCATGGTCACCACCAGGGTCTCGGGCCCGAACAGGGCGCGCAGGCCGGGCAGCAGGTCCTTCACCTGGTGGGCCTTCACCGTCAGCAGCACGGCGTCTTGGGGGCCGGCCTCGGCCATGTCCTGCACCGCACGGGCATGGGGCGCGTGCAGCGGTGTGCCGTCTTCCAGGATCAGCTTGAAGCCATGGGCCGCAATGGCCTGCAGGTTGCGGTTGCGGGCGATGAAGGTGACGTCATGCCCGGCGTGGGCCAGTCGTGCACCCAGGTAGCCGCCGATGGCACCGGCGCCGACGATGGCAAATTTCATAGGCGTGTGAGGAATTCGTTCGAAAGGGAAGGGGCTGCGCCTGGCGGCCCCCGGGGGGTGATGCGGCTCTTGCCCCAGGGAAAAACCGCCGTGCTCAGGCCGGCCTGGCCGGCGTGGGGGTCAACCGCGCCTTCAGCGTACCCCACAGCGGCCACAAGAGCATCACCAAGGCCAGCGCACTCACGCTGCCCACCAGGGCGTTGCTCCAGAAGATGGACACGCTGCCGTCGCTGAGCAACATCGCCTGGCGGAAGCTGCTCTCGGCGCCCTTGCCCAGCACCAAGGCCAGGACCAGCGGTGCCAGGGGGTACTTCAGCTTCTTGAACAGGTAGCCGAAGACGCCGAAGACCATCATCATGATCACGTCAAACATGGAGCTGTTCACCGTGTAGGCGCCGATGGCGCAGATCACGATGATGACCGGCGCGATGATCGAGAACGGTATGCGCAGGATGGCCGCCCACCAGGGCACCGTGGTCAGCACCACGATCAGACCCACCACATTGCCCAGGTACATCGAGGCGATCAAGCCCCACACGAAATCCTTCTGCTCGACGAAGAGCATCGGGCCGGGCTGCAGGCCCCAAATCAACAGACCGCCCAACAGCACGGCGGCGGTGGGCGAACCGGGCACGCCCAGGGTGAGCATGGGCAGCAAAGCCGAGGTGCCGGCCGCATGCGCGGCGGTTTCCGGCGCGGCCACGCCCTCGATGTTGCCCTTGCCGAAGCTCTCGGGATCGCGGTTCATCCGACGCGCGATGCCATAGCTCATGAACGAAGCTGGCGTGGCGCCCCCTGGCGTGATGCCCATCCAGCAGCCGATGGCCGTCGATCGCAGGAAGGTCATCCAATAGGCCGGCAGGCTCTTCCAGGTTTCCCACACGGTGCCCAGCGTGATGCGAGCGCTCTTGCCCTTGAAGGCCAGGCCTTCTTCCATGGTGAGCAGGATCTCGCCGATGCCAAACAGGCCGATCACCGCGATGAGGAAGTCAAAGCCATTGAGCAATTCGGTGGAGCCGAAGGTCAAGCGCAATTGGCCGGTCACGGTGTCCAGGCCGACGCAGGCCAGGGCAAAGCCCAGCATCATCGCGGCGATCACCTTGGCCGGGGGTTCCTTGCTCATCCCCACAAAGCTGCAGAAGGTGAGCAGGTAGACCGAGAAGAACTCCGCAGGGCCGAACTTCAACGCGAACTTGGCGAGCACCGGCGCCAGGAAGGTGATCACGATCACCGCAAAGAGCGCGCCGACAAATGAGGAGGTGAAGGCTGCGGTAAGCGCCTGCGCGGCCTTGCCCTGCTGCGCCATGGGGTAGCCATCGAAGGTGGTGGCCACGCTCCACGGTTCGCCCGGGATGTTGAAGAGGATGGAGGTGATGGCTCCGCCGAACAACGCCCCCCAGTAGATGCAGCTCAGCATGATGATGGCCGAGGTGGGGTTCATGCTGAACGTCAGCGGCAGCAGGATGGCAATGCCATTGGCGCCGCCCAAGCCGGGCAGCACGCCGATCAGCACGCCCAGCGTGATGCCCACCAGCATGAACAACACGTTCTGCGGCGACATCGCCACCGCAAAACCATTCATCAACAGGGAGATTTCTTCCATGGCCAGGTCCGGTTCAGGCCTGCGCGCGTTGGTGCAGACGAGGGATCAAGGCGGCCACCCAGTGCCGCCGCGTTACTGCATCAAACAGAAGACGGCCGGCAGGGAATATCACCGGCCCATCAGAGGGGGGAGCTTTGCGTTCAGAAACCGAGCATGGCCTCGATCGGGCCCTTGGGCAGGGGCACGAGGAACCAGCGTTCGAACACCACGAACACGGTCAAGGGCACACCGATGGAGACCATGGCGCTCAGCGGCCAGCCGAAGCGGCCGTGGCGGCGCATGAACCAAGCGATCAGCACCACCGACGAGACGTACAGGCCGACGAAGCCCATGGCCACCACATACAGCGTGGCCGGCACCAACATGGCCATCACCAACTGCAGCTCATCACGCCCGACAAAGGTGCGGTTGAGCAGGCTGGTGTCGGCATCGGCCGTGGCGCGGTTCATCCAGCAGGCCAAGGCCTTGAACAGCACGACACCGCTGGAGGCCAACAGCATCAGGCCGATGTAGAAGGGGAAATAGCCCGACTGCGGGCCATCGTCGGCCCAACCGGCGCCCAGGCGGATGCTGTCGAACACCACCAATGCGCCCAGCAGCATCAGGAAGCCGGCCACCCCCAGTTCGGGGCCCAGCTCCGACACCCCTTTGCTCGCAGACGCTTCGGCCGTGTGCGCAGGGTGGCCTTCATCAGCCTCAAAGGCCGAGGGCGTGTCGTGCAGAGCGGCAGTGCCGGGCAGGGTGGTGGTGTTCATCGGGTGCTCCTGTGGCGTGGACGGGCGGGAGGGCGCGGTTGGTGATCAGGTTCTCGGCTTTACTTGGCCAGGAAGCCCGCTTCCTTCATCAGTTCTCGGTGGCGGAATTCGTTCTTGCCCAACCAGTCGAAATACTCCTGGCCGGCCATGAAGGTCTGGTTGAAGGCGCCCTTTTCCATGAAGTCCTTCCACTCGGGCGTGGCGCGCACCTTCTTCATCAGTTCCAGGTAGAAGTTGATTTGGTCCTGTGTCACACCGGGGGGCATGAAGATGCCGCGCAGCATCAGGTAGTCCACCGGCAGGCCGGCCGAGGAGCAGGTGGGCAGATCTGCCCAGCTTTGGCTGGTGGTCACCTTGGTCTTGTAGGGCATGGGCTTGCTGTCGAACACGCACAGCGCGCGAAGCTTGCCCGCACGCCAATGGCTCTCGGCCTCAATCGGGTTGTTCACCGTCGAGGTCACGTGGTTGCCCACCAGCTGCACCGCCACGTCACCACCGCCCTTGAAGGGCACGTAGGTGATCTTCTTGCCGGCGGCCTTTTCGATCATCACGGTGATGATCTGGTCTTCCTGCTTGGAACCCGTACCCGCCATCTTGACGCTGCGGTCCGCCCCGCCCTTGACGGCATCGAAGTAGGCCTTGGCCGTCTTGTGGGGCGAGTCTTCGTTCACCCACAACACGAACTGGTCCAGCGCCAACATGGCCACCGGCGTCATGTCGCGCCAGTTGAAGGGCACGGCGGTGGCCAGCGGCGTGGTGAACAGGTTGCTCAAGGTGATGACGATCTTGTGGGCGTTGCCCTTGTCGTTCTTCACATCCAGGAAGCCTTCGGCCCCGGCGCCGCCCGACTTGTTCAGCACCACCATGGGCTGCTTCATCAGGTTGTGTTTGGCGACCACACCCTGGATGAACCGGGCCATCTGGTCGGCACCACCACCGGTACCGGCGGGCACCACGAACTCCACCGGCTTGCTGGGCTCCCAGGCGGCGTGGGCGCGCTGGGCTGCACCCAGGCCCAGGCCGATGGCCAGGGCCGTGGCGCCCAAGGTGATGAGGGTGCGCAACGGCGCAGCCGAAGAACGGGCTGCGACCCTCGCCACTCGGGCTTGGGGGTGCAACCGGGATTGCGGAAGATGCGGCATGGCTGTCTCCTGTCAACCGCCAGTGCGGCAGAACAGCCCGCAGGGAGGTGGTGTTTGTCTAAGTCAAATCGGATGATGAATCCGGGGGGAACCTGACTCTAGGCAATGCACCGACGCTAGAAAATTGAATCTTTCAGTGATGTGGATTAAGCAAAAGCTTAATCATGCGAGGCCCAGCTTGGCCGCCAGGCCGATACGCTGCAGCTTGCCCGTGGCACCCTTGGGAATCTCGTCCATGAAGAGGATCTTCTTGGGCACCTTGAAGTCGGCGGCGCGGCCGGCGACGAAGCCCTGCAGGTCCTTTTCGGTGACGGTTTGGCCTTCGCGCAACACCACCACGGCCGCCACCTCTTCGCCCAACTTGGGGTGTGGCATGCCAAAGCACACCACCTGGCCCACGGCGGGATGGTCCATCAGGATTTCATCGACCTCGCGTGGGCTGACCTTTTCACCGCCGCGGTTGATGATTTCCTTCAGGCGCCCGGTGATGCTGATGTAGCCCTCGGCGTCCATGACGCCCTGGTCACCGGTGCGGAACCAGCCCTGGCAATACCCTTCTTCGTTGGCCTTGGGGTTGTTCTCGTAACCGGCGGTGACGTTGTCGCCACGGATCACGATCTCGCCGGTTTGGCCTCGGGGCAGCAGTTCGCCATCGAGCATGATGGCCACCTCCGGCCCGGCGGCCACGCCGACCGTCCCGGGCTTGCGGATGGCCGGGGGCAGGGGGTTGCTGGCCATCTGGTGGCAGGCCTCGGTCATGCCGTAGCCCTCGATCAACGGCGCGCCGAACACCTCTTCAAGCTCGCGAATCACCTGGGGCGGAATCGAAGAGGACGAGGAACGGAGGAACCTCAAGGGATGGCGAGCGATCACTTCGGCGTTGCCCTTGGCCCGCTGCAGGATGGCCTGGTGCATGGTGGGCACGGCCGTGTACCAGCTGGGGTGGGCCTCGTCCATCCAGGCAAAGAACTTCAGGGCGTTGAAGCCCGGGGTGCAGAACACCTCCGAGCCCGCCGAGATGGGGGCCAGCACCCCGGCGATCAGGCCGTGGATGTGGAACAGCGGCATGATGTTCAAGCCGCGGTCAGCCGCGGTGAACTGCAGCGTGGTGCGGATGTTGCGCGCAGAGGCTGCCAGGTTGCCCACGCTCAGCGGCACGATCTTGGGGCGTGACGTGGTGCCCGAGGTGTGCAGGACCATTCCGACATCGGCCGCTTCGCTCCAGCCACCTTGGGCGGCCGGTGCGGACCCGGTTGCGCCATCGCGGGCCTGCAGCGTGAACTCGCCGGCGGGGGCACCTTCGGCCACGCACAGCTCCACGATTCGAACGCCTAAGCGAGTGGCCACTTCGACAGCGGGGCTTGTGCTGCCTTTTTCGACGATCAGCAGCTTGGCATTCAAGTCACTGAGATAGAACTCGAATTCATCGGCCCGGTAGGCGGGGTTGAGCGGCGCGCTGGTCGTGCCGCCGGCGCAGGCCAGGTAGCAGGTGGCCATTTCAGGCCCGTTGGGCAGCACGATGGCCACACGGTCGTTGCGGCCGGCACCCAAACCGTTGAGCGTGGCGATGGTGCGCTCAGCCAAGGCGCGCAGCCCAGCATGGCTGAGCTTGGGGCGACCGGGGGCGCTGATGGCAGCGGCCGAATCGGCACCGGCCTGCAGCAGGGTCTTGAAGGGATAGGGAGCGGGCGGGTTCATGGACGAGGCCTTCCGGGAAGTCACGTGAGTGGGGCAGGACCGACTTCGTCCAGGACAAACCCGCAGTGTCCGGTTGCACCGGGCCCCCTGTCAAGTCTGGCGCCAGCGTGGTGCGCCGTCGATGGGCCGCGCCAGCCGATGGGCTTCAGGTCACCGCCGGCCGGCCGGCGCAGCCAGGCCCCGATCCCGCGACCGCGCGCCGCGATGAGGGGTCCGCGGCCCGCGCCAATTCCTCCGCCAAGGCCTGCGCCGCCCACCAGGCCTGCTCATGCGTGTTGTACAGCGGCGCAAAGCCAAAGCGCAGGATGTCCGGTGACTCGGGCGTGCCATCGCCGGCACGAAAGTCACCGATCACACCCCGCGCGATAAGACCACGCATCACGGCGTAGCCATCCCATGCCGCCGGCCCATCCGACGAGGGACAGGCCCAACTCACCTGAGAACCGCGCTGGGACTCTTCGCGTGGCGAGAGCAGCCACAGACCATGTGCCTGCGCAGCGGACTCAGCCGCGGCAATGAAGGTGCGGGTGAGCGAAATCGACTTCGCACGCAAGGCCGCCATGCCGCCCAGGGCATCGGCCGCACGCAGGGTGCCCACCCCGGCCTGCAAGGCGGTCAGGCTGAGGATGGGCGGGGTGCCGCAGGTGTAACGCGCAATGCCCCGTGCAGGCCGGTAGTGGGCATCGAACTCGAAGGGCGCTGCATGTCCGAGCCAGCCGCGAAGGGGCTGCTCCACCGCGTTCACATGCTGGGGATGCACCCACACGAAGGCCGGCGCGCCAGGGCCGCCATTGAGGAACTTGTAGCCGCATCCCACCGCGAAGTCGGCCGGCGCGTCGCCCTGCTTGAGGTTCACCGGCACCGCACCCGCGCTGTGCGCCAGGTCCCACACGGTGAGCACGCCCGCCGCGCGCGCAGCGCGGTTGAGTGCGGCCATGTCGTGCACCGCACCGCTGCGGTAGTTCACATGGGTGAGCATCATCACACCGACATCGCGCTCGGCCAAAGCGGCGGTCAGCCCTTCAGCAGGCGCGTCGCGCAGTGTCCAACCCAGCGCCCCGCACACGCCCTGTGCGATGTAGCGGTCGGTCGGGAAGTTGATGCGCTCGGTGAGCAACACGCGGCGTGGGGCATGACGCCCCCGCATGGCCAGCGACATCGCCGCCCACAGGACCTTGTGCAGGTTGATCGACGTGCTGTCGGCCACGAGCAGTTCGCCGCTTCCGGCACCCACCAGCGGCGCAATGGCGTCGCCCACCGCCTGCGAACGGGTGATCCAGCCCGCATCGTTCCAACTGCGGATCAGTCCCTGGCCCCATTCCTGATGAACGGCCTGGC
>JBEAWD010000199.1:0-4588 GCA_041160585.1 Pseudomonadota bacterium
TTCCACGCGATTGGGCGCCCGGCGTGTTGGTCCTGCATCGTAGCTTCATGGACCGCGCAGCTAACGTCAATGCGTTGGAGTCAATGGTAGAAAAGGGCTGGTTGTTGGTATCCGACATGGATGATGACCCTCATCACTGGAAGGCATACATCGACTCAGACTTTCGGGCCTTCCGTGGGGTTCATGCAGTCACCGTCAGTACGCACGCACTGGCCAACATCATCCGACAGTGGAACCCTGAAGTGGCGGTGTTTCCCAACGGCATCATGCAGCTCCCGGAAATGGGTCAGGTTCCGCAGATGAGCAGCCGGCCTCGTATCTTCTTTGGGGCCTTGAACCGACAGGGAGATTGGCAGCCGCTGCAGGCTGGACTGGTTGAGGCGGCAACGCAGCTCAAGGGAGAGGTCGATTGGGTAGTCGTGCACGACCGGGAGTTCTTCGATTTGTTGCCTGAAGATGTGAGCAAATCCTTTCATCCGACACTTGCTCCGCTGGACTTCATGCGGACCTTATCAACCTGCGACCTGTCCCTGCTACCTTTGAACGACACACCGTTCAACCGACTGAAGTCAGATCTCAAGTTCATCGAAAGTTGTGCGGCTGGAGCGGTGCCAATCTGCTCGCCGATCGTCTATGGCGACCATCCAGACCATCGTCGCATCGGCATGTTCGCCACCACACCGCAGGAGTGGCATGACGCGATCATCAAACTTTGTCGCGATCCGTCCGAACGAGCCCGTCGGCGTTCATTGGGTCGTGCCTATGTGGCGCAGCATCGCATGCACGGGCAAATGGCGCGTGCCAGGGATGATTTCTACCGTAGCCTGTTCAGCAGAAAAGCAGAGCTGGAACAACAGCGCCGTAGCCGATTGGCCGACAACGGGCTCCCGCTCAAGCCCGCCTTGCCCTGAAGTCGGTATCCCATGGCCCGACCGAGCGCCTTAAGCGGGTACGCCTATGTCCACGAGGTCGAACTTCCACAGCCACATCACCGCACGCGCGGCCGCCCCGTATCCAGTGCCCAACGAAACCAGCAAGTCCTGGACCGATAGCCGTTCATGTCGTGCCAACACCGCTGCAGCGTGGCGCAGCAGGTCGGTACTGAGTAGCGCAGCATCGAGCCCAAAGTTGGCAACCGAGAGCCCCAATAGGACCTCCACTCGGGCGCCAATGTCGGGTTTTGGGTGCACCGACCACGACGGATCCAATCGCGCGCTCGCAAAGTGTGCAAAACGATGAAAAGGATCGGCACGTTGCGGCCACGTCATCCCGAGTGCAATGTTGGGATTTGCCGCGTTTTCGCGGATGGCGGTCAGCTCGCCGGCCAGTTCCTCATACCGTTTCAGAATCACGGGCCAGTCGAAGTTCACATACGCGCGGGCTCGTCCTGCAGCCCCCATCTGTTGCCGTAATGGAGCGTTCGAGGCCAACTCCATCACGGCTTTTTTGAGCGGTTCCGGTGCCACCACAGTGCTCAGGCTGGTTCGTCCGATGTAGTAATCGTAGGTGTCCAGCCCCAGGGCGTGTCGCAAGGCCAAGTCGCCTCCGCCACCGGGGGCCGGAATCACGGTGGGGATTCGGAAACCATCAACCCCGTGCCGAACGGTGTCCTTGTAGCCGTCCCAGTCCGACACGATCACCGGCAGCCCGGCCGCCATCGCCTCGATCGGCGTCAGCCCGAAGGTTTCCTGGATGTTGTCAGACAAGGAAACAAACACGTCTGCGGCCTGCCAAGCCCGGCGGTAGGCAACCTTGTCGTTTCCGTCTAGCCAGATGAACTTAACGGAGGGCGCTAGGGTCTGTTGGGCCTTCAGAAAGCCTTGTCGGATGCCGTCGTTAGGGAAGACGCCGGCCTCAACACACACGACCTTGTGGTGCGCCGCGGCAGCCTCCAGCGCGATGTACACCGCAGCAGGGTTGGCTTTGGCATGAAAGGAAAGGCGACCCGCAAAAAGGAAGGCTACCTCATCTTGGGCCAATCCCAGTTGATCCCGCCCCTGCCGGCGCTGGTCGTCGGTCGCGGTAAACGAAGGCGCATTCACCCCCAGTGGAATCACGGGAAGTTGGGGCTGTGCAAAGCGCGTGGCCCCTATCTGCGCTGCCCAGTACTGGCGCATCTCGTCCTGCAAAGTGACCACCAAGCGGTGCGCCGCAGTGGATGTACAGATAAGCGCATCCCATGCGGTAAACGGTGGCAGCACCAAGGCCGCGATCTGATCCATTGCACTGGCCGAAGACAGCGTGTGAGTAACCCCCATCAGGCTGAAGGCCTGGGGGTTCACCAGGCCGCGCATGGCCGCCAACTCCAGTGTGGGCGGTGCGGGGTAGTACAAGCAGCCGGTCTCGTGGGCTGTGGTGCAGTCCGGCAGTTGGCTCCAGCGAACGGTCCCCGAGAAGCCATCTGCCTTCAACTGGCTCTGCATTACCTGGGCTGCGCGAGGGTCATGGCCCAAACCGGAAACTTGAGCATCAGGCCAGGTTCTTGCCAAGCCGGTCATGAACGTCTGCCCAGCGCTTTGGCGCCCCATGATCTTGTTGGCCGTCGAATAGGCATCGCCGGCGAAGTAGATGGCGAACGCAGGATTCATGCCGGAGACAGGGCTGCGAGCATGTCCACCCAGCGCATTTGTTGCGGCAGGCTGATGGACTGCAGATCGTAATGAGCCCGCGCGAATTCACGAGCCGCATGGCCCAGGCGTTTACGGGTCGGCTCATCGTCCAGCAGATCGCACACCTGCTCGGTCAGTTCGGCTGGAATGAAGAAGTCCACCAGGCGCCCGGTTCGGTCGTGTTCAATGGCCTCCAGCAGCGGTGCGGTGCGGCTGGCCACAATGCTGCAGCCTACGCTCATGGCCTCCAGCAGGCTCCAGCTGAGAACGAAGGGATAGGTGAGGTACACGTGCACCCGGCTCACCTGCAGAAGTGGCACGAAGTGTTCGTACGGCAGATGACCCAGGAAGTGCACGCGCGCCCAGTCGGCGTCCGCAATACGGTCGCGAACCTCTCGCGTGAACACCTCTTTCCAAGTGCCGGCTCCGTAGCGCTTCGCATCTGGCTTGGCGCCATAGCTCACCTGGTCTCCGCCTACGATCAGCACGCGCGCCTGTGGGCGCCGCTGCAGCAGCTCCGGCAGCGCGCGCATGAAGGTATGGAATCCCCGATAGGGTTCCAAGTTGCGATTGACGAAGGTAATCACCTCGTCAGACCGGCTCAGGCTCAGCGATCGCCCATCGGACAAGCTCAACTGCAGGCGGACCTGGGGGTTGGGCGAAAGACGGTTGGTGTCAATGCCGTCGTGCGCCACGGTGATGCGTGAACGGAACGGTTCTGGAAAGGTGCTGGCCTGCCAGTGCGTGGGCGACAGTCCTGCACACGCAGTCTCGAAGTGCATCATGTTGTTGACGTTCTTCAGGGACAACCGGCAGACGTCGCCAGGGTCGGTGCTGGGAAACTCCGGGTCGAATCCCGTATCGGCACCGCGGCTCTTGTAGAAGAACTCGCAGTACACGCCCAGCCGTGCCTGTGGCCACACCTCCTTGAGGAAGAGGCTCTCGCCCCAGCCATGATGGGCCACGATCACTTCGGGCGTGAAGCCTTCCCGTTTCATTTCAAGCGCGGCTCGGAAGCATGCCTCGCCCCGCACGACCTTTGTTTCCAGGTCGCCCACCCATGGGTGAATACCCGCTGTGCTGCCGCGACTCGGGTGATAAGGCCGCAGTTCAACTCCAGCCCACTGGGACGGGGGCTGGCGCTGCATGGGCATGGCTACCACTCGATGGCCGGCGCGAACCAAGGCCGGGGCCAGATGCTTGAATTGCCCCGGAAAGTTTTGGTGAATCAGCAAGATGTTCATAACCCGCGGGCCAGTGTAGGCGATGCCATGAGACGCTTGCTACACTGCACCGGTTCGGTGCTTGGAAATCGCGCGTCGTGCAACCAGTTGATTGCCCACCGGGGCCGCCACCGCCAGCATCGGTCCTGGTGGTGATGCCCGCCTTCAATGAAGGTTCCTCCATCGCCCAGGTCGTTTGCCAAATGCGAGACCACTTCCCCTGCGTCGTGGTGGACGATGGATCTGCTGACAACACCGCGCAGCAAGCGCGCTCGGCCGGTGCCTTCGTCATTCGCCATCCCGTGAACCTGGGGCAGGGCGCCGCCCTGCAAACCGGATTCACCTGGGCACTCGAGCAGCGCGCGGATTGGGTTATCACGATGGATTCCGATGGCCAGCACAATCCCGAGGATGCCCTTCGGCTATTGCAGCTGGCCCTGGTCCAGGGGTGGGATGTGGCACTGGGCTCGCGCTTCATGGGCCGCACTGAAGGCATGCCCCTTTCTCGCCGCTGGCTCCTCAAGGCTGCATTGCTGGTGCAAAACCTGACCTCGGGCCTGCCGCTTACCGACGTGCACAATGGTCTTCGGGTGCTGTCCCGCAAGGCTCTCCAGCGCATTCACCTGCGCCAGGACCGAATGGCCCACGCGTCTGAAATCATTGGCCAATTGGCGCAATCGGGTCTAACGGTGGGGGAGGGCCCGGTCACCATTCGATACACCCCGTACTCACTGGCCAAAGGGCAGAGTTCTTTGG
>JBEAWD010000203.1:0-3703 GCA_041160585.1 Pseudomonadota bacterium
CTGCACCTGATGGAGGAGCTCAAGAAGATCAAGCGCGTCACCGCCAAGGCCATGGACGGCGCGCCGCACGAAGTGCTGCTCGTGGTGGACGGCAACACGGGCCAGAACGCGCTGGCCCAGGTGAAGGCCTTTGACGAGGCCCTGGGCTTGACCGGCCTGGTGGTCACCAAGCTCGATGGCACCGCCAAGGGCGGCGTGTTGGCTGCCATTGCCCTGTGGGGCCGTGAGCGCAAGGGCAGAGATGGGCAGTCTCAGCCCGTGCCCGTGTACTTCATCGGCGTGGGTGAGCGGTTGGAAGATCTGCAGACCTTTGACGCCGACGAATTCGCCCAGGCCTTGCTGGGCTGAAGGGCTCAGCCCATCCCGGGGGGCAGCATGCCCTTCATGCCCTTCATCCCGCCGAGCTTCTTCATCATCTTCATCATCCCGCCGCCCTGCATCTTCTTCATCATCTGCTGCATCTGCTCGAACTGTCCGAGCATGCGGTTGACGTCCTGAATCTGCACGCCGGCGCCCGCGGCGATGCGCCGCTTGCGGCTGGCCTTGGTCTTGCCGTCCAAGAGCAGGGCCGGATGTGAGCGTTCGCGGGCGGTCATCGAGCGGATGATGCCCTCCATGCGGCGAATGTCGCGCTCGGCCTTGTCCAGATCGGCCGCGCCGGCCTTGGCCGCCATTTGCGTGGGCAATTTGTCCATCAGGCTGGAGAGCCCGCCCATCTTCTTCATCTGAGAGATCTGCAGCAAGAAGTCGTCGAGGTTGAAGCCGCCGCCACCCTTGACTTTCTCGGCCAGCTTCTGGGCGCTGGCCATGTCCACGCCCTTGGTGACCTCTTCGACCAGGGCCACGATGTCGCCCATGCCCAGCACGCGGCCGGCGTGGCGCTCGGCATCGAACACCTCCAGGCCGTCGATCTTCTCGGACACACCGGCGAACTTGATGGGCGCACCGGTGACTTGCCGCACGCTGAGCGCCGCGCCCCCGCGTGAATCGCCATCCATCTTCGTCAGCACGATGCCCGTCAGGGGCAGGGCCTCCTTGAAGGCCCGCGCGGTGTTCACCGCATCCTGACCCTGCATCGCATCGACCACGAACAGCGTTTCCACGGGGTTCAGACTGGCGTGCAGGTCGCGGATCTCGGCCATCAGGGCCTCGTCGATCGCCAGTCGACCCGCCGTGTCCACCAGCAGCACATCGAAGTAGTGGCGCCGCGCATGGTCCAGAGCGGCCAATGCAATCTCGCGCGGCTTTTGTTGCGCCTCAGACGGGAACCATTCGGCACCGGCCTGTTGGGTGACCGTACGCAACTGCTCGATGGCCGCCGGTCGGTACACGTCGGCCGAGACGGTCAACACCTTCTTCTTGCGCTTGTCGATCAGGTGCTTGGCCAACTTGGCCGTGGTGGTCGTCTTGCCTGCACCTTGAAGGCCGGCCATCAGGATCACGGCGGGCGGCTGGGCGGCCAGGTTGATGTCGGCCACGCCCTCGCCCATGGTCGCGGCGAGTTCCTTGTGCACGATGCCCACCAGGGCCTGCCCCGGGTTGAGCGAGCCCACCACCTCCTGGCCCAGCGCCTTTTCCTTCACCCGTGCGATGAAGTCCCGCACCACCGGTAGGGCCACGTCGGCCTCGAGCAGCGCCATGCGCACCTCGCGCAGCATGTCCTGCACATTCGATTCGGTGATGCGCGCCTGGCCGCGCATCGTCTTGACGAGTTGCGACAGGCGGTCGGTGAGGGAGGAGGCCATGGAAGAGTTGGGTTGGCGCGCACCACGGTGCCGGGGGCGCAGGGGGTCGCTACACTTTGGAAATGAGTGTATCGGTTAGCCCTGAAGCGCTGCTGGCCCTGTTGGCCTGTGCGGCCTACGGCTTGGCTACCCTCAAGGGGCGCGAGGCGGCCGCCGGGCCTTCGGTGGCCCTGGTGGCGGGATGGCTGCTGCATGGTGCTGCATTGGCCTTGGATGTCTCGGGCTGGGGCACCGAAGGTGGGGCGCGCTTCGGTTTCGCGCCGGCCCTGTCGGGCGCGGTGTGGCTGGTGCTGGCCGTGCATGCCGTCGAAAGCCGCTTCGTGCCCCTGCCGGGTGTGCGCCGCGCGCTGGCTGCCATGGGGGTGGTGGTGTCGGGGCTTCTGGTGTTCTTTCCGGGCGAGGTGGCCTTGAGGGTCACCTCACCCCTGATGCCTTTGCACCTGCTGCTGGGCATTGCCTCCTACGGCCTCTTCGGCGCGGCGGTGATCCATGGCGTGATGTTGGACTCGGCCGAGCGGGCTCTCAGGCGTCGCCCCGGGGTATCGGGCGTGTCCTCAGGAGGGCTGAATGTGGGCGCGATGCCCGCCCTGTTCGGGCTGCCGCTGATGCGATTGGAGCGCCTGACCTTTCGCTTCGTGGAGGCGGGATTCGTGGTGCTCAGCCTGGCGCTGCTCATGGGCTGGCTGGCCAGCGTGCTGGGTCATGCGGCCTGGCGATGGGACCACAAGACGGTGTTCTCCCTGTTGGGTTGGGCCACCTTCGCGGCCCTGATCGCCGGCCGTCATCTCAAGGGATGGCGCGGTCGCCGGGCCACGCGTTGGCTGTATGCGGGTGCGGGCCTGTTGGCACTGGCCTACATCGGCTCGCGCTTCGTGGCGGAGGTGCTGCTCAACCGAACGGTGACGCCACCATGATGAAGTGGCTCGTGTTGGCGGTGGTGGTGGTGGCCGTGCTGTGGCTGCTGGGCCGTTCGCGCCGCGCCGGTCGAGACGCGG
Organism: Pseudomonadota bacterium; assembly: GCA_041160585.1. Lineage (GTDB taxonomy): Bacteria > Pseudomonadota > Gammaproteobacteria > Burkholderiales > Burkholderiaceae_C > RFTU01. The sequence goes on from JBEAWD010000203.1 coordinate 2,741, forward strand.
GGTCGAAGGGTGCGTCGGCAGGGCAGCCGCCGAGCGCCGGCGCCGGCCGTGGGCCTGCGTCGACAGCACCTCAGCCCATGGTGGCCTGCGCCCACTGCGGCGTGCTGCTGCCCGAGGCCGATGCGCTGCGGCCGGGCGCGGCCACCTCCGGCGCTGGCCCACACACCGGCCCACACACCGGCCCTTTCTACTGCAGCGAGGCCCATCGACGTGCCGGGCCGGCCGGTGGCTGAGGAACAGCTGAATTCGCCTACCTGGTCATCCGGGTGGTGGTGCCAGGCCCGCCGCGTGCCTTCACCGAACTTCGGCCCGCGCCCGTCGGGCCAAGCCGGCGAGGTCGGCCTGGTGGTGATTCACTCGATCAGTCTGCCGCCTGGCCGCTACGGCGGATGCGAGGTCGAAGCGCTCTTCACCAACCGGCTCGACTGGGACGCACACCCCTACTTCGAGAGCATCCGCGGTTTGACGGTGTCGGCCCACTTTTTTGTCCGCCGCGACGGTCAAGTGCTGCAGTTCGTCTCCACCCATGAGCGCGCCTGGCACGCAGGCGAATCGGTGTGGCGGGGACGCAGCGGCTGCAACGACCATTCCGTGGGCATCGAATTGGAAGGGCTAGAGGGTGAGACCTTCGAGGCCGCCCAATACGCATCCCTGGAGCGCTTGCTGCGGGAGCTCGCCGTGCAGCATCCTGTGACCGATGTGGTCGGGCATGAGCACATTGCACCGGGCCGCAAGCGCGATCCCGGCCCGGGTTTCGATTGGCAGGCCCTGGCCCCGGTGCTACGTGAGTTCTCACTTCGCGGGCCGACCGCAGCCCATGGCGAGGGGTCTTCCCCCGCTTGAGTCCACTGGGGATTTCCATAGCTCTACACTACAGGTAGTGTCTTGAGCAAGCATGCGCCACTAGATATAGTGGGCCATCCCCTTCAACGCGAAGACTCGCCGCAGGCCTTGGCTGCGGCC
>JBEAWD010000216.1:0-15620 GCA_041160585.1 Pseudomonadota bacterium
GCTTGGGGATCTCGCCGGCAAGCCCGGCGAGATCCCCAAGCAGTGAGTGCTGCGTTGTCAGGTTCAGTGATGTTTTCGGTCTAGAATCGAAGGCTGTTCCGGAGCAATCCTCAGGCTTACCGGTGCAGTTGAACACCGTGCCGTCGTGGTGAAATTGGTAGACACGCTATCTTGAGGGGGTAGTGGCGAAAGCTGTGCGAGTTCGAGTCTCGCCGACGGCACCAAATAACAAGAAGACGAAAGTCGAGTCGAGTCAAATTCGGCGTGGCCCCGGAGGGCGGCGTCGAGCGCCCAGCGCAGCGTAGCTGCCAATCGGGACAGGCGGGCGCGCAGCAGGGATCGAGGGATTCCGTGCGCGCCTTTTTTGCGTCCGGCCAGTGCCGGGCGGACTGAAGTCGGTTGTAAACATGAACCTGCAAGAGTACCTGCCCATCATCCTGTTCATACTGGTGGGCACGGCCATCGGCATCGCGCCCCAGGTCATCGGCTTCATCATGGGCCCCAACCGCCCTGACGCGGCCAAGAACTCCCCCTACGAATGCGGCTTTGAGGCCTTCGAGGACGCACGCATGCAATTCGACGTGCGCTACTACCTCGTGGCCATCCTGTTCATCCTTTTCGATCTCGAGATCGCCTTCCTGTTTCCCTGGGCGGTCGCGCTGCGCGACATCGGCCCCACCGGTTTCTGGGCGGTCATGGTCTTCCTCGGCATCCTGGTCGTCGGCCTGGTGTACGAATGGAAGAAGGGCGCGCTGGACTGGGAGTGAGCAATGGGCATTGAAGGCGTTCTCAAGGAAGGCTTCGTCACCACTTCGGTGGACAAGCTGGTGAACTGGTCCAAGACCGGCTCTTTGTGGCCGATGACCTTCGGTCTGGCCTGCTGTGCCGTGGAGATGATGCACGCGGGTGCGTCCCGCTACGACATCGACCGCTTCGGCATGCTGTTCCGCCCTTCGCCGCGACAGTCGGATCTGATGATCGTGGCCGGAACCCTGTGCAACAAGATGGCACCGGCGCTTCGCAAGGTTTATGACCAGATGGCCGAACCCCGTTGGGTTCTGTCCATGGGCTCATGTGCCAATGGTGGCGGCTACTACCACTACAGCTACTCCGTGGTGCGCGGTTGCGACCGCATCGTGCCCGTGGATGTGTATGTGCCGGGCTGTCCGCCCACGGCTGAGGCGCTGCTTTACGGCATCCTGCAGCTGCAGTCCAAGATCCGCCGCGAAAACACCATCGCGCGTTGAGCCGCACTCCGCACGCAGTACACCCGAACGGCAGCCGCATCCGCCTCAAGGATCCCCATGTCTGAAAAACTCCAACGCCTCCAAGCCGCTCTGAACAACGCGCTGGGTGAGCGCATCCAGGCCGTCGAGTGCCGATTGGGCGAGGTGACCCTCACCGTGCGCGCGGCCGACTACCTGGCCGTGTGTCAGGCCCTGCGCGACGACTCCACCCTGGGCTTTGAGCAGTTGATGGACCTGTGCGGTGTTGACTACAGCGGCTACAAGGACGGCGCCCATGACGGCCCGCGCTTTGCCGTGGTGCTGCATCTGCTGTCGGTGGCCCACAACTGGCGGCTGCGCTTGCGCACGTTCTGTGTCGACGATGACCAGCCCTTGGTGGCCAGTGTGAACGACATCTGGAGTGCCGCCAACTGGTTCGAGCGCGAAGCCTTTGACCTCTACGGCATCCTCTTCGAGGGCCACACCGACCTGCGCCGCTTGCTCACCGACTACGGCTTCATCGGTCACCCTTTCCGCAAGGACTTCCCGGTCACCGGACATGTGGAAATGCGCTACGACGCCGAGCAGAAGCGGGTGATCTACCAGCCCGTGACCATCGAGACGCGCGAAATCACGCCGCGCATCATCCGCGAAGAACCCTACGGCGGCCTGCACTGAGCGGCGGCGCCCACGAGACGAACATGGCGGACATCAAGAACTACACCCTGAACTTCGGCCCTCAGCATCCGGCCGCGCACGGCGTGCTGCGCCTGGTGCTGGAGCTCGACGGCGAGGTGATCCAGCGCGCCGACCCCCACATCGGTCTGCTGCACCGCGCCACAGAGAAGCTGGCCGAAACCAAGACCTACATCCAGTCGCTGCCCTATATGGACCGGCTGGACTATGTGTCGATGATGTGCAACGAGCACGCCTACTGCCTGGCCATCGAGAAGCTCATGGGCATCGAGGTGCCTGAGCGCGCGCAGTACATCCGCGTCATGTATGCCGAGATCACGCGCCTGCTCAACCACCTGCTGTGGTTGGGTTGCCACGGCATGGACTGCGGCGCGATGAACATGCTCATCTACTGCTTCCGCGAGCGCGAAGACCTGTTCGACATGTATGAGGCCGTGTCGGGTGCGCGCATGCACGCGGCCTATTTCCGCCCCGGTGGCGTGTACCGCGACCTGCCCGACCGCATGCCGCAGTACCAGGCCAGCAAGATCCGCAATGCCAAGGCGATCGCCCAACTCAACGAGAACCGCCAGGGCTCGCTTCTGGACTTCATTGAAGACTTCACCAAGCGCTTCCCGGCCCTGGTGGATGAATACGAGACGCTTCTGACCGACAACCGGATCTGGAAGCAGCGCACCGTGGGTATCGCGGTGGTGTCACCCGAGCGAGCCCTGAACCTGGGCTTTTCCGGTGCCATGCTGCGTGGCTCGGGTGTGGCCTGGGACCTGCGCAAGAAGCAGCCCTATGACGTCTATGACCGGATGGACTTCGACATCCCCGTGGGCGTGAACGGCGACACCTATGACCGCTATCTGGTACGCGTGGAAGAGATGCGCCAGAGCAACCGCATCATCCAGCAGTGCGTGAAGTGGCTGCGAGCGAACGCCGGTCCGGTGATCACCGACAACCACAAGGTGGCACCGCCCGACCGCGTGGGCATGAAGTCCAACATGGAAGAGCTGATCCACCACTTCAAGCTCTTCACTGAAGGCTTCCACGTACCCGAAGGCCAGGCCTATGCCGCTGTCGAGCACCCCAAGGGCGAGTTCGGCATTTACATCGTCAGCGACGGTGCGAACAAGCCCTGGCGCCTGAAGATCCGCGCCCCGGGCTTCGCCCACCTGGCCGCATTGGATGAGATGAGCCGCGGCCACATGATCGCCGACGCCGTGGCCGTCATCGGCACCATGGACGTCGTGTTTGGCGAGATCGACCGATGAGCGCCTCGAGCATGAACAACCCCGATACCTGCAGCTACACCCTGAGCGACGCCACCCGTGCGCGCTTCGATCGTGAGGTCGCCAAGTACCCCGCCGACCAGCGCCAGTCCGCTGTGATGGCCTGCCTGTCCATCGTGCAACAGGAAGAAGGTTGGGTGAGCGCGGCCGCCGAAAAGGCCGTGGCCGCCTACTTGGGGATGGCGCCGATCGCGGTGGCCGAGGTCACCACCTTCTACAACATGTACAACCAGAAGCCTCTGGGCAAGTACAAGCTCAACGTGTGCACCAATCTGCCCTGCCAGCTGCGCGACGGGCAACAGGCCTTGCATCACCTGTGCCGTCGGCTGGGTGTGGACGAGGGCGGTACCACGGCCGATGGGATGTTCACGGTACAGAAGACCGAATGCCTGGGTGCCTGCGCCGACGCGCCGGTGATGCTGGTCAATGACCGGCAGATGGTGAGCTTCATGAGCAATGACCGGCTTGATGAGCTGGTGGATCAACTTCGCAAGGAAGGTTGAACGAGATGGGCCAGATGCTCGACCTCTCCCGTTTCCAGGCCAAGGGCACGGAAACCTGCTTCCATGGCAAGCACATCAATCCGCAGATCTACGCGGGCTTGAATGGCGGCAACTGGAGCCTGAAGGACTATGAAGCCCGCGGGGGGTATGCGGCCCTGCGCAAGATCCTCGGCAAGGATGGCGGCGAGGGCATGACGCCGGATGCCGTGATCGCCGACGTCAAGCTCTCGGCCCTGCGCGGACGTGGCGGTGCGGGCTTCCCCACCGGCCTGAAGTGGAGCTTCATGCCGCGCCAGTTCCCGGGCCAGAAGTACCTGGTGTGCAACTCCGACGAGGGCGAGCCGGGCACCTGCAAGGACCGTGACATTCTCATGTACAACCCGCACGCGGTGATCGAGGGCATGGCCATTGCGGCTTATGCCATGGGCATCGGCGTGGGCTACAACTACATCCACGGCGAAATCTTCGAGGGGTACGAGCGCTTCGAGGCGGCCTTGGAAGAGGCACGCGCTGCGGGCTACCTCGGTTCGAACATCATGGGCTCCAACCACAGCTTCCAGTTGCATGCCCACCACGGATTCGGCGCCTACATCTGCGGTGAGGAAACCGCGCTGCTGGAGTCGCTCGAAGGCAAGAAGGGGCAGCCGCGATTCAAGCCACCGTTCCCCGCCAGCTTCGGCCTGTACGGCAAGCCCACCACCATCAACAACACCGAAACCTTCGCCGCAGTACCCTGGATCATCCGCCACGGCGGCCAGGCCTACCTGGAAGCGGGCAAGCCCAACAACGGCGGCACCAAGATCTTCTCGGTGGTTGGCGATGTGAATGCGCCGGGCAACTTCGAGATCCCGTTGGGCACGCCGTTTTCCAAGCTGCTGGAACTGGCCGGCGGGGTCAAGGGCGGTGCGCTCAAGGCAGTGATTCCCGGCGGCTCTTCGGCGCCGGTGCTGCCTGCCAGCATCATGATGGACATCACGATGGACTATGACGCCATCGCCAAGGCAGGCTCGATGCTGGGCTCGGGCGCGGTGATCGTGATGAACGACACCCGCTGCATGGTCAAGAGCCTGCTGCGCCTGTCCTACTTCTACCAACACGAGAGCTGCGGCCAGTGCACGCCCTGCCGCGAGGGCACGGGCTGGTTGTGGCGCATGGTGGATCGCATCGAGAAGGGCCAGGGCCGCATGGAGGACCTGGACCTGCTGAACTCGGTGGCCGACAACATCCAGGGCCGCACCATCTGCGCGCTGGGTGATGCCGCGGCCATGCCGGTGCGCGCCATGCTCAAGCACTTCCGTGATGAGTTCATTCATCACATCGAACACAAGACCTGCGTGGTACCGGCCTATGTCTGACGCCGCCAACAACTCTGTAGAGATCGAGCTCGACGGCCGCAAGGTTTCGGTCGCGCCGGGCAGCATGGTGATGCATGCCGCAGACGCTGCCGGCGTCTACGTGCCGCATTTCTGCTACCACAAGAAGCTCTCGATCGCGGCCAACTGCCGCATGTGCCTGGTGGAAGTCGAGAAGGCGCCCAAGCCCATGCCTGCCTGTGCGACCCCGGTCACGCCGGGCATGGTGGTGCGCACGCAAAGCGAGAAGGCCAAGAAGGCGCAGCAGTCGGTGATGGAGTTCCTGCTCATCAACCACCCGCTGGACTGCCCGATCTGCGACCAAGGCGGCGAGTGTCAGCTGCAGGACTTGGCCGTGGGCTATGGCGGCAGTGCCTCGCGCTACGCCGAGGAAAAGCGTGTGGTGTTCCACAAGAACGTGGGCCCGCTCATCTCCATGGAAGAAATGAGCCGCTGCATCCACTGCACCCGCTGCGTGCGCTTCGGCCAGGAGGTGGCCGGCGTCATGGAACTGGGCATGCTGCACCGCGGTGAGCATTCGGAAATCACCACCTTCGTGGGCAACACGGTCGACTCTGAGCTCTCGGGAAACATGATCGACATCTGCCCGGTGGGTGCGCTCACCAGCAAGCCTTTCCGCTACAGCGCTCGGACTTGGGAGCTTTCCCGCCGCAAGAGCGTGAGCCCACACGACAGCACCGGCGCCAACCTGGTGGTGCAGGTCAAGGCCGACCGCGTGATGCGCGTGGTGCCGCTGGAAAACGAGGCCGTCAACGAGTGTTGGATCGCCGACCGCGACCGCTTCTCCTATGAGGCCCTGAACAGCGAGGCTCGCCTGACCGAGCCCATGATCAAGCAGGGCGGCCAATGGCAGACCGTGACTTGGCAGCAGGCGCTTGATTACGTGGCCGACGGCCTCAAGCGCATCAAGGCCGAGTTCGGGGCGTCTTCCATTGGTGCGCTGGGCTCGCCCCACGCCACGGTGGAGGAACTGCACCTGCTGGCCAAGCTGGTGCGTGGCCTGGGCAGCGACAACGTCGACCATCGCCTGCGCCAATCGGATTTCAGTCTGCACGCCGGTGGCGTGCGTTGGTTGGGAATGCCCATCGCCGATCTGTCCACGCTGGACCGCGTGTTTGTGGTTGGCAGCTTCCTGCGCAAGGACCACCCGCTGTTCGCCCAACGCATCCGCCAGGCCGCACGGCGCGGGGCGCAGGTGTCGCGCCTGGGGGCCTCGGGTGAAGACTGGCTCATGCCGATTCGCCAAGCCATCACCACCGGGCCTTCGCACTGGGTGGATGCCCTGGCGGCTGTGGCGGTGGCCGTGGCGCAGGCCAAGGGCGTTCCGGTACCGGTCTCGGGCATTGACGCCAGCGCCGAGGCCACGGCCGTCGCGCAGTCGCTCATCAGCGGCCAGCGCGCTGCCGTGCTTCTGGGGCTGGCGGCTGAGCAGCATCCGCAGGCCTCGTCCCTGCTGCAACTTGCGAACTTCATCGCCCAGCACACGGGGGCCCGCGTGGGCTTCCTGGGTGCTGCGGCGAACAGCGTGGGCGCACAACTGGTACACGCCATGCCGCAGGCAGGCGGAATGAATGCCGGCCAAATGCTGAGCCAGCCCATGAAGGCCGTGCTGCTGTTCAACGTGGAGCCGGAACTGGACGCCGCCGACGGCGCCGCCGCCAAGGCTGCACTTGCCGGTTCTGGTTTGGTCGTGGCCTTCACGCCCTTCCGTGATGCCCGCGTGGAGACCGCCGACGTGCTGCTGCCGATCTCACCGTTTACGGAGACGGCCGGTGCGTTCATCAACGCAGAAGCCCGCCTGCAGGCTTTCCAAGGGGTGGTCAAGCCGCTGGGCCAAACGCGCCCGGGCTGGAAGGTGCTGCGGGTGCTGGGCAACCTCTTGGGGCTGGAAGGCTTTGCGCAGGAGACGGTGGAAGAGGTGAGGGCGCAGGCACTGGGCGACTTGTCCACCTTGGCTTCGCGTCTTTCGAATGCGGCCGGTGGCGTGCCGGTGACGCCCGCGCAGAGCGCCGCGCCAGGCTTGCAGCGCCTGAGCCCCGTGCCCATCTATGCCACGGACCCGATCGTTCGCCGTGCCTCCAGCCTGCAGGCGACCCACGATGGCAGGGCGCCGGTGGCTGGCCTGTCCTCAGACCTGTGGACCAGCCTGGGGCTACAGCCCGGGCAGCGGGTGCGCGTGGCGCAGGGCAACGGGTCTGTGGTGCTGCCGGCGCGCTGCGATGAGACGCTGGCCAAGGGCACGGTGTGCGTGCCGGCGGGTCACCCCGATACGGCCGCACTGGGCTCGATGTTCGGCGCCCTGAGTGTCGAGAAAGCCAGCGGGGTCTGACCATGCTCGAGAACCTTCATCATCTGGGCAACACCACCCTGGGCCCCACGCTGTGGCTGGTGGTGTGGAGTCTCATCAAGATCATCGCGGTGGTGTTGCCGCTGATGGGCTGCGTGGCTTACCTCACCTTGTGGGAGCGCAAGGCCATTGGTTGGACCCAGGTACGCCCGGGCCCCAACCGGGTGGGGCCTTGGGGCCTTCTCACACCGATCGCCGATGCGGTCAAGCTGGTCTTCAAGGAAATCATCCGACCCACGGCAGCCAACAAGGGCCTGTTCTTCCTGGGCCCCGTGATGACGATCATGCCGGCCCTGGCCGCCTGGGCCGTGGTGCCCTTCGGCCCGGACGTGGCCCTGGCCAACGTAAACGCCGGCCTGCTGTACCTGATGGCCATCACCTCGCTCGAGGTGTACGGTGTGATCATCGCCGGGTGGGCATCCAACTCGAAGTACGCGTTTCTGGGCGCGCTGCGCGCGTCGGCCCAGATGGTGAGCTACGAGATCGCGATGGGCTTCGCCCTGGTGATCGTGTTGATGGTCTCGGGCACGATGAACATGACCGGGATCGTGATGGCGCAGGGCGAAGGCACCTTCGCTGAGATGGGACTGAACTTCCTGTCCTGGAACTGGCTGCCGCTGCTGCCGGTGTTCATCGTCTACTTCATCTCGGGCCTGGCTGAAACCAACCGCCACCCCTTCGACGTGGTCGAAGGTGAATCGGAAATCGTGGCCGGCCACATGATCGAGTACTCGGGCATGTCCTTTGCCATGTTCTTCCTGGCCGAGTACGCCAACATGATCCTGGTGTCCACGCTGTGCGTGATCCTGTTCCTCGGCGGCTGGCTGCCCCCGATCGACAGCGCGCTGTTCAACTGGATTCCCGGCTGGATCTGGCTCGGCCTGAAGGTCTTCGTGGTCGTCACGATGTTCCTGTGGGTGCGCGCCACCTTCCCCCGCTACCGCTACGACCAGATCATGCGCCTGGGTTGGAAGATCTTCATTCCCGTCACGCTGGTGTGGCTCATCGTCGTCGGCCTGTGGATGCAGACGCCGCTGAACATCTGGAAGTGAGAGACACGCACATGTCTGCCGTCAAGGATTTCGTTCAGAGCTTCATGCTGCTGGAGCTCCTCAAGGGGCTGAAGGTTACCGGGCGCCATTTCTTCAAGCGCAAGGTCACCGTGCAGTTCCCCGAGGAAAAGACGCCGCTGTCGCCGCGCTTTCGTGGCCTGCACGCCCTGCGCCGCTACGAAAACGGCGAGGAGCGCTGCATTGCCTGCAAGCTGTGCGAAGCGGTGTGCCCGGCCATGGCCATCACCATCGAGAGCGATGTGCGCGACGATGGCTCGCGCCGAACCAAGCGCTACGACATCGACCTCACCAAGTGCATCTTCTGCGGCTTCTGCGAGGAAAGCTGCCCGGTGGACTCGATCGTCGAAACCCACATCTTCGAATACCACGGCGAAAAGCGTGGCGACCTCTACTTCACCAAGGACATGCTCCTGGCCGTAGGCGATCGCTACGAGAAGGAAATCGCTGCGAACAAGGAGGCCGATGCGAAGTACCGCTGATGCGGTGACCTCGCCAACTCAATCATGGATAACCAAGCCGCCTTGTTCTATGTGTTTTCCGCGGTGCTGCTGTTCGCAGCCTTCCGCGTGATCACCGCCCGCAGCACGGTGCACGCCGCGCTGTTTCTGGTGCTGTCCTTCTTCAGTGCCTCCTGCGTGTGGATGCTGCTGCAGGCGGAGTTCCTGGCCATCACCCTCGTACTGGTGTACGTGGGTGCGGTGATGGTGCTCTTCCTGTTCGTGGTGATGATGCTGGACATCAACACCGACCAGTTCCGCCAGAACTTCTGGCAGCACCTGCCCTTGGCCGGATTCATCGGTGCCCTGATCGCCGTGGAAATGGCCCTGGTGCTGATGAGCGGCTTCCGGGTGTCACAGGCCGCCCCGGTTGACCCCCGATTGGCCGAGTACGGCAACACGCGTCTGCTGGGCATCGAGATCTACACCCACTACCTGTATCCGCTCCAATTGGCGGCGGTGCTGCTGTTGGTGGCGATGGTAGCGGCCCTGGCGCTCACGCTGCGCAAGCGCAAGGACGTGCGGGCCATGGACCCGGCCCTGCAGGTGCGCGTCAAGCGTGCTGATCGCGTTCGCATCGTGCCCATGGCCGCCGAGCTTGATGCGCCGGCGGCACCTGCCGCTGAAAGCGGCACCGGCGACGCGGCGTCTGCGGGCGCATCGGCTGCTGCGGCCGGTACGGCACCGAAAGGAGGCGCATGATGGGCGCCATCACCCTGGGTCACTACCTCTCGCTCGGCGCGATCCTGTTCGCGCTGTCGGTGATTGGCATCTTCCTCAACCGCCGAAACCTCATCGTGCTGCTGATGGCCATTGAGCTGATGCTGTTGGCGGTGAACCTGAACTTCGTGGCCTTTTCCCATTACCTGGGTGACATGGCCGGGCAAGTCTTCGTGTTCTTCATTCTCACGGTGGCGGCGGCCGAATCGGCCATCGGCCTGGCGATTCTGGTGGTGCTGTTCCGCAACAGGGCCTCGATCAACGTCGAGGAACTCGACACCCTCAAGGGCTGATCCCCATGGCAGCAGAACTCTCTTCCAGCACCCTCCTGGCCGTCCCCTTGGCGCCGCTGGCCGGGGCCATCATCGCGGGCTTCTTCGGTCGTTATGTGGGCCGCCGTGGCTCGCACGCCTTCACCATCCTGGGTGTGCTCGTCAGCTTCATCCTCTCGGCCATGGTGCTCAAGAGCGTGGCCCTGGATGGTGCGCGCTTCAACCAGACGATCTACGAGTGGATGGTGATCGGCGGATTGAGGATGGAGGTCGGCTTCATGGTCGACGGCCTGACCGCCATGATGATGTGCGTGGTGACCTTCGTGTCGCTCATGGTGCACATTTACACCATCGGCTACATGGAAGATGACCCGGGCTACCAGCGCTTCTTCAGCTACATCTCGCTGTTCACCTTCTCGATGCTGATGCTCGTGATGAGCAACAACTTCCTCCAACTGTTCTTCGGCTGGGAAGCGGTGGGTTTGGTGAGTTACCTGCTGATCGGCTTCTGGTTCAAGAAGCCCACGGCCATCTTCGCCAACATGAAGGCCTTCCTGGTGAACCGGGTGGGTGATTTCGGCTTCATCTTGGGCATCGGCCTGGTCGTGGCCTACGGTGGCACGTTGAACTACACCGAGGCCTTTGCCAAGGCCGATGAACTCTCCAAGCTGGCGTTTCCAGGTACCGACTGGATGCTGCTGACCGTGGCCTGCATCTGCCTGTTCATCGGCGCCATGGGCAAGAGCGCACAGTTCCCGCTGCATGTGTGGTTGCCCGATTCGATGGAAGGCCCCACGCCCATTTCTGCGCTGATCCACGCCGCCACCATGGTGACGGCCGGCATCTTCATGGTCGCGCGCATGTCGCCGCTGTTCGAGTTGTCTGACACGGCATTGAACTTCGTCATGGTGATCGGGGCCATCACGGCCCTGTTCATGGGCTTTCTGGGCATCATCCAGAACGACATCAAGCGCGTGGTGGCCTATTCCACACTCTCCCAGCTGGGCTACATGACGGTGGCACTGGGAGCGTCGGCCTATTCGGTGGCGGTGTTTCACCTGATGACGCATGCCTTCTTCAAGGCACTGCTCTTCCTGGCCGCGGGCTCGGTCATCATCGGCATGCACCATGATCAGGACATCCGCAACATGGGCGGCTTGCGCAAGCACATGCCCATCACCTGGATCACCTCCTTGCTCGGATCCCTGGCGCTGATCGGTACACCGTTGTTCGCCGGCTTCTATTCGAAGGACAGCATCATCATGGCGGTGGAGGCCAGCAACCTGCCGGGCACGCCGTTCGCATTTTTTGCGGTCGTGGCGGGTGTGTTCGTCACGGCCTTTTACAGCTTCCGCATGTACTTCCTGGTCTTCCATGGGCAGGAACGCTTCCACCACAAGCCTTTCCCCGGTGAGCATGACCACCATCACGATGACCATGGCGAGGATCACACGCCCCACGAGTCGCCCTGGGTGGTCACCGCGCCGCTGGTGTTGTTGGCTGTGCCCTCCGTGCTGATCGGCTACATGACGATCGAGCCCATGCTCTTCGGTGATTTCCTGAAGGACGCGATCACCGTGGATGCGGCCAGGCATCCGGCCATGGCGCACTTGGCCGGGGAGTTCCATGGTGCAGTGGCCATGGCCGTCCACGGCCTGCAGACCTTGCCCTTCTGGTTGGCGTTGTCGGGCGTGGTGGTGGCTTGGTGGTTCTACCTGAAGCAGCCCTCGATTCCCGCGGCCATCGGAAGAGCCCTGGCGCCGCTGGTCAAGGTGATGGAGAACAAGTACTACATGGACGCCTTCAATGAGAAGGTGCTGGCCGCAGGTTCACGCGCCCTGGGCACCGGATTGTGGAAGGGTGGGGATACGGCGGTCATCGACGGGGTGATCGTCAACGGATCGGCCCGCGCGGTGGGCATGCTGGCGGGACTGAGCCGCCTGGTGCAGACCGGGCACCTCTACTGGTACGCGCTGGTCATGCTTCTGGGCGTGTTCGGCTTCATGACATGGCGGCTGTGGCCGCACCTCACCGGCCTCTTCGGCCATTGATCACCAGGGCATTACCCGGGTCCCAAGGAAGAGGCGGAGAACAAGAAAATGGGTTTGTTGAGTGTTGCCATCTGGCTGCCCATCGTGCTGGGCAGCCTGCTGCTGGCGGTGGGTCGCGATGAAAACGCAGTCGTGGTGCGCTGGATGGCGCTGGCTGCGGCCGTGCTGTCCTTCTTCGTCACGATTCCCCTGATCACCGGATTCGATACGGCGGCCACGGGCATGCAGTTCGTGGAGAACCTCCCCTGGGTCGACCGATTCAATGTGCGCTATCACCTGGGGGTCGACGGACTGTCGGTGTGGTTCGTTCTGCTCACGGCCTTCATCACCATCGTCGTGGTGATCGCGGCCTGGGAAGTGATCCAGGAGCGCGTGGCCATGTACATGGGCGCCTTCCTGATCCTGTCGGGACTGATGGTCGGCGTGTTCAGCGCGCTGGACGGTCTCTTGTTCTATGTCTTCTTCGAAGCCACGCTGATCCCGATGTACATCATCATCGGTGTCTGGGGCGGCCCGCGCCGTGTGTATGCGGCCTTCAAGTTCTTCCTGTATACCTTGTTGGGCTCGCTGCTGATGCTGGTGGCTCTGCTGTACCTGTACCTCAAGTCCGGCGGTAGCTTCGATATCCAGGCCTGGCACCAACTGCCCCTGCCGATGACGGCGCAGACGCTGCTGTTCTTCGCCTTCTTCGCGGCCTTCTCGGTGAAGGTGCCGATGTGGCCGGTGCACACTTGGCTGCCCGACGCCCACGTGGAAGCGCCCACCGGCGGTTCGGTGGTGCTGGCGGCCATCATGCTGAAGTTGGGCGCCTACGGCTTTCTGCGCTTTTCAATGCCGATCGCACCCGATGCGGCGCGCGAGTTCGACTGGCTGATGATCACGCTGAGCTTGATCGCAGTGGTCTACATCGGCCTGGTGGCGCTGGTTCAGCAGGACATGAAGAAGCTGGTGGCTTACTCGTCCATCGCGCACATGGGCTTCGTCACCCTGGGTTTCTTCATCTTCAGTGACCTGGGGGTGGGTGGTGCCATCGTTCAGATGATCAGCCACGGCTTTGTCTCGGGCGCCATGTTCCTGTGCATTGGTGTGCTCTACGACCGAGTGCATTCGCGCGAGATTGCCGCCTACGGTGGCGTGGTCAACACCATGCCCAAGTTCGCCGCCTTTGCCGTGTTTTTTGCCATGGCCAACTGCGGCCTGCCGGGTACCGGCGGCTTCGTGGGCGAGTGGATGGTGATTCTGGGCGCGGTGAAGTACGACTTCTGGATCGCGGGTTTGGCGGCCACCACGCTGGTGTTCGGCGCGGCCTACACGCTGTGGATGGTGAAGCGGGTGTACTTCGGCGACATCGCCAACGAGCACGTGCGCGAACTTGCCGATCTGAACGATCGGGAGTTCTTCATGTTGGCGCTGTTGGCCGTGGCGGTGCTGTGGATGGGCCTGTACCCCAAGCCCTTCACCGATGTGATGCAGACCTCGATCACCGAATTGCTGCGCCATGTGGCGCTGTCCAAGCTGCCGGCCTGAGGCCCTGGAGACCAAGAGCATGACCTTGTTGAACTGGGCGGCCCTGACGCCCGAGATCTTCCTGCTGGTGGCGGCCTGCACGATCGCCATCGTCGATCTGTTCATCGACGATGACCGCCGCCACTACACCCACTGGATGAGCCAGGCGGCCTTGGCGGTGTGTGCGGTGCTGCATTTCCAGCAGTTCGATGCGGGGCTCACGCTGTATGCCCTGGGCCATATGGTGGTGATGGACCCGATGGGCCGTCTCTTGGGCGTGTTCGCCACGCTGGCCATGATGGTCACACTCACCTACGCGCAGCCCTACATTGCCACCCGTGCCATGCACAAGGGCGAGTTCTACGTGCTGGCTCTCCTGTCGCTGCTGGGCATCCACGTGATGTTGTCGGCCAACGACTTTCTGGTGGTGTACCTGGGCCTAGAGGTCATGAGCCTGGCGCTGTACGCGCTCGTGGCCTTGCGGCGCGACGACGCCACCGCCACGGAAGCCGCGATGAAGTACTTCGTGCTGGGTGCCTTGGCCAGCGGCTTCCTGCTCTATGGCTTGTCCATGATGTACGGCGCGACCGGCACCTTGGAGATTCCCAAGGTGTTTGAGGTGATCGCGCAGGGCCGAGTCAATGGGCAGGTCCTGGTGTTCGGCGTGGTGTTCATCGTGGCCGGCCTGGGCTTCAAGTTGGGGGTGGCACCGTTCCATATGTGGGTGCCTGATGTCTACCAGGGCTCACCCACGGCGGTCACGCTCCTGATTGCCAGCGCGCCCAAGTTCGCGGCCTTCGCCATCACCATCCGCCTGCTGGTCGAGGGGCTGCTGAAGGTGGCCGCCGATTGGCAGCAGATGCTGCTGTTCATGGCCGTCGTCTCCTTGGTGGTGGGCAACCTGGCCGCCATCGCACAAACCAATCTCAAGCGCATGCTGGCCTATTCGGCCATTGCCCAAGTCGGTTTCATGCTCTTGGCGCTGGGCTCCGGCGTGATCGACGGCAACACGGTGCCCGCCGGCAACGCCTACAGCTCGGCCATGTTCTACATGGTCACCTATGTCCTGACCACCTTGGGCAGCTTCGGCCTGGTGATGCTGTTGGCGCGCGATGGGTTCGAGAGTGAAGAGGTGGCCGACCTCGCTGGCCTGGCCCGTCGGCGGCCCTGGATGGCCGCGGTGATGGCGGTCTTCATGTTTTCCTTGGCCGGTATTCCGCCCACGATGGGCTTCTACGCCAAGCTGGCGGTGCTGCAGACCCTGGTAACCACGGGTCAGTCCTTCTACATCGCGCTGGCGGTGGGGGCGGTGCTGCTCAGCCTTGTGGGCGCCTTTTACTACCTGCGGGTCGTGAAGGTGATGTACTTTGATGAGCCAGCCCGCGGTCCGATCGATCAGCCATTCGGGGCGGCCGGCATCCTGCTGATGGCCAATGGGGCGGCGGTGCTGATCTTCGGCCTGTTGCCGGGCGGCTTGATGGCCTTGTGTCGCGACGCCTTGGTGCGCGCGCTGTCGACCTGACCGTGCCATGAGTACCACCCACGAAGTCTGGCTGGTGCTGCTCATCGGACTGGTGCTGGCGAATCTGCCCTTTGTCAACGAACGCCTGTTCGTGCTGGGGCCACGCCGGGCACCCAAGTCCTTGGGTTGGCGCCTGCTCGAGATGGGCGCGGGGTTTGGCCTGTGCGTCGGGCTGGGCTTTTTGCTGGAGGCATCGATCGGCCAGCGGCACACGCAGGGCTGGGCCTTCTATGTGGCCATGGGCAGCCTGTTCCTCACCTTTGCCTTTCCCGGCTTCGTGTGGCGTTACCTGAGGCGCCGTCGCCAGGTCGCCGGCCTGGCCGCCGATGACGCCTGAGGAGGAGCGGCTGGCGGAGGTGCCTGTTTCCTCGGAGCAGGTACTACAGGGCTCCTTTCTGCAGGTTCATC
Organism: Pseudomonadota bacterium; assembly: GCA_041160585.1. Lineage (GTDB taxonomy): Bacteria > Pseudomonadota > Gammaproteobacteria > Burkholderiales > Burkholderiaceae_C > RFTU01. The sequence goes on from JBEAWD010000216.1 coordinate 15,472, forward strand.
GAGATCTGGTTCGCCCGTGGCTTGCAGGCCGGCGCGGCACGGCTGGATGCCGACGAGCTGCTGGACGTCTGCGAAATGGACCTTCAGGGCTTGCGACTCATGGCCGCATCCGGGGACCTGACCGATGCCAAGACGCAAATCGGGCTGCT
>JBEAWD010000229.1:0-5756 GCA_041160585.1 Pseudomonadota bacterium
GTGGCCTGTGGCTGCGCCATCGCATGGCCGCTGCTGGCCCGCGTGACTCCAGCACGGAAGCCACCGTCAGCTCGGGCTTGATGGGTGTGAAGGGCCGCCTGTTCAACAAGGTTGAAGTGGACTTCGGCGTGCGCAATGAGCGCTACAAGTACATCGAACTGGGCCAGAATTACATCGTTCGCCCCCTGCTGGAGTCGGCCATCACCGCCGGCCGCTACAACATCTTCAACCCCTTCGGCAATTCGGCCGACGTGCTCAACAGCGTGAAGTCCACGATCTCCCGCAACGACCTGTGGGACCAGCGCGAGATGTACGGCATGGCCTCGATGGACCTGTTCAAGATCGGCAACCGCACGGCCACCGGCCTGGTGGGTTTGGAGTCGCGCAAGGAGTTCTACTCCGACCAGTACGACCCGCAATCCGAAGCCGGCATCATCGAAGGATCGGCCGGCAACTCGGCTGCCGGCAGCCGCAAGGTGAACTCGCAGTTCTTCGAACTGTCGATCCCGGCCCGTCAGAACCTGGAGCTGTCTTTCGCGGGCCGCCGCGACTCGTACAGCGATTCGGGCAGCGCCTTCTCGCCCAAGGGTGCCCTGCGTTGGCAACCGGTGAAGAACGCCACCGTGCGCGCCTCGGTGGGCAAGGGCTTCCGCGCTCCTACGCTGGACATCCTGACCCAGAAGCCCGCCTTCTCGGCTGACTCGATCACCGACCTGCGCACCTGCCGCGCCTTCGGCCGTACGGCTGCCCAGTGCGGCGACGCCAACGGCGACGGTATCGTGGACGGCGCTCAGCCGCAGATCCAGGTGGATGCCACCGTGATCTCCAACCCCGGCCTGCAGGCAGAAACGTCCAAGCAGTCGAGCTTCGGCCTGGTGGTGGACGCCACCAACTGGCTGAGCGTGAGCGCGGACTACTACCGCATTCACATCGACGGCCGTATCGCCAGCATCTCGTCGCAGACCGTGATCAACCGTACCCTGAACCCGACCTTGGGCCCCGTGCCTGCGGCGTTCAGTGTGACGCGTGACGCGGCCACCGGCCAGATCACCAACGTGACCCGCGGCGCCATCAACGAAGGCACCTTGGACACCGACGGTATCGACCTGAACGCGCGCACGAACTTCAAGTTCAGCCAGTCGCGCCTGCAGCAGCAGCTGCTGGTGAGCGTGGTGCGTGACTACAGCATCGACGGCGGTACCAACCTGGTGGGCACCCAGGGTGCTCCGAAGTGGCGCATGAACTTCGGCAACACCTACACGATGGGTCGCTTCTCCACCTACCTGGCCATCAACCGGATCGCCGGCCAGAGCAAGGAGACGCCGCAGCCGACCTCGGCCTACACCACCCTCACGGGTTCGGTGTCGTACAACGCAGCCACCAAGACCCGTCTGACGGTCGGTGCGGTGAACCTGACCAACAAGTTCCCGCAGCTGATCAGCTACGACGGTCGTCCCTGGAACTTCAACCTGTATGACGGACTGGGCCGCCAGGTCTACTTCCGCGTGCAGCAGACCTTCTGATTCGGCACCAGTCGATGAGGATCGAAGGGGGCTCGCAAGAGCCCCCTTTTTTTGTGAGCAGCAGAATTGGATACGCTTGGCGACATGACCGAAACGGCCTTGATACCCCGCCTGCAGGCGCAGTGCGAGCAACTGCGCGCTGCACCGGATACCGCACCCGATTTGGGTGCGGCATTCGGCCGCTGCGCCTACACCTGGCTGCAGATTTCGGCACACTGGATGGAACAGGCCGACGAGCGCCGAGCCTTGCAAGCGTGGTTCCAGGTGAGCCGTTGCCTGCCTGAGCAGTGGGACGATGGGGCGCTGCGGGTGGTGGGGCTTGCCGACGCGGATGCATTCCGTGCCCGATCCGGCGACATGAGCGCACGGCGAGCCGCCAAACTGATGGGCAGCCTGCAAGCCCTGCGGGAGATGCACGGCCCTGCCCCCATCTTCCGAATCGACCGCGCACTGGCGGGATACCTGGGCCAAGCGCGGGTATTCTCCAGCCACGCCACCCAGCAGCCCAAGGTCATCTACGTCCCTGGCTTGTCGACGGCAGGCTTCGTTCAGGCGCAGTCCATTTCGCTGGCACGGGCCCTGTCACAGGCTTACGAGGGCATTCTTGAAGAATTCGAGCGCGCCCTGCGCGAACATGACCCGCACGAGCCCTTCATGGGGCGCTTGAGCAAGGACGTCGAACGGCAATACGTGAGCGGGGGACAACAGGCCTCATGGGACGCCATCTTCTTCGACCGCCACGGGCAACGCCACGACGAGGTGCATCGACGCTACCCCGTGACCAGCCAGGTGCTGGAGCAGGCTGACCGCTGCCGGATCCCGCAGCAGTCACCCGAGACATGCTTTTCCATCCTCCAGCCACGCACGAAGATCGAACCCCACCACGGGGTGACGAATGCTCGGTTGGTGGTGCATCTGCCCTTGCGCGTGCCGCAGGGCTGCTACCTGGAACTGGTGGGCGTGGGACGGCATCACTGGCGAGAAGGCGAGGTGTTCGCCTTTGATGACACCTTCCTGCACGCTGCCGAGAACCCGAGCGACGAGGTGCGGGGCATCCTGCTGACCGATGCTTGGCACCCTGAATTGACCGCCGTGGAACGTGAAGCCTTTACGATGTTGATCACCACCTTGACCGATCTTGAATCCCCGCCCTTGGCTCGGCCTGCCACATGACACCAGAAACTCAAGCATGGAGCGAGCACTGGCAGCGCACGCTGGTGGGCTCCATCGACCTGCATGCCGAAGACCCGGTGGCATCCGCCCTTCGTGAACAGTGGGCCCGGCATCTCCATCGCTTGAAGGCCTGCGAACAGATCGTGGACGTGGGCAGTGGGCCTGCGATCCTGGCGCGCTTGGTGGAGCGCCTGGGATGGTCCATCCAGGCACCACAGGCCTGGTGGTGCCTGGATCAGGCGCAGCTGGGCCAGGCTTGGCAACACGCCCTGCCCTCGGGTGTACGGATACGCGAGCAGACACCGTTCCAGTTGGCACAACCCGAGCAAGGCCCGGTGGATGCCCTGGTCAGTAACTTTGGCTTGGAGTACCTGGACCTTCAGGCCCTTGCGCAAGCCCTGCCGCGCTGGTTGAAGCCCCAGGCGCAACTGCGCGCCGTGCTGCACGCGAAGGATTCAGTGATCGATGCAGCCAGTACCGAACACATTGCCGACCTGCAGCTGGCGCTGCAGGAGTTGCAACTACCCCAGCGCGCTCAGGCCTTGGCGCAGGCCATGGCGACAGCCCCGCTGGATGCAATGGCGCGGATGATGCATGGGGTCGAGGTTCGAGACGCCTACAACGAAGCCGTGGACCGGCTCAAGCAGGTGATGGAGGCGCGTGGCCGTGCCAGCGCTGTGCTGATGGACCTGCTGCGTGGCATCACCAACAGTTTGCGCGACGTCGGCCGTATCGGTGCCAAGGAGCCGATTCAGCGCATCCAATCCCAGGCCAGCGCCTACCAGGCTGAACTCTCGCGCTTGCGGCAGATGCAGGCCAGTGCGCTGGACGAAAAGCAGGCGCAGGCTTGGCGGGACACCCTGGGCGCTGCAGTGCCTGGCGGTCGCCCCCTGACGCTCAGCCCAGTGGAATGCCACTTGGGCCGGGTAGCCTGGAACCTCAGCTCCGCAGATTGATCTCATACCCTACACATCCGATGAACAGTCGCAATTCCTCTATGCTTCATTCCCTTACACGCGTTTTCGCCCCCTTTGCCCTGTGCGCCATGACGCTCTGGTCCACAGGCTCCATGGCCACGGGGACTCAGCGCACGGACGGCACGCCAGCCGCCCAGGTGAGCGCCACCGTGCAGGTGCAGGCCGCCAATCTGCTCAAGCTGGAGGATTTCTTCCGGCGACCTGAGTTTTCTGAGGCGGTACTTTCACCCAACGGGCGCTACCTGGCCACCTTGTCGACGGTCAACAACCGCTTGAACCTGGTGGTCATCGACCTGGACACGCGCCAGGCCTCCGTGCTGACCCGGTACGACAACATCGACCTGGGCCGGCTGCGCTGGGTGGGCAACGAGCGCATCCTCTACAGCGCCGTGCAGCTCAACGCCCCCTCGGGCCAGGATGCGCCCCGCGCCGGTGGTCTGTTCGTCATCAAGCGCGACGGCAGCGATGGGCGGCAATTGGCCCGCACGGCCAGCCAGCTGATGAAGAGCGAGACCGGTGGATTCTTCGCCATGCAACCGATTCGGCCTGTGCCCGGTTCGCCAGACGAAATGATCGTATCGGCCGTGGTGTCCAACGACGACTCCTTCGACCTGTACCGGATCAACCTGAGCAACGGCCGGTACCGGCTGCTCACAGCAGGACGGCCTTCCGACCGCATCGCTTCCTGGATCTTGGACAGCAAGCTGGTGCCGCGGGTGGCCATCGCCGGCGGCGCAGGGCGCAGTACTCAACGCATCGTGCACTATCGACGCGATGCGGACTCGCCTTGGCAGGAGATCGCCCGCTTCGACGTGACGCAGCCCCCAGCCTTCGTGCCGCTGGCCTTCGACACCGACGACGTCCACCTGTATGTGGCCAGCAACGAGGGCCGTGCCAACATCGCCATCTACCGCTACAACCCGAACGAGCGCAAGATCGTCGAGATGGTGGCGCAGCATCCCCAGTACGACCTGGGTGCCTCGCCACTGGGTGCGGCCCTCGACAGCCTGGTGTTCGACCCTGAGTCGGGCGCCTTGACTGCCCTGCGCATCGACGCCGACCGCCCTCAGGTGGTGTGGGTCGACGAGTCGATGGACAAGATCCAGGCATCCGTCGACGCCACCTGGCCGGACCGGTTCAATGTGCTGTCGGGCACCCGCCTGTCAAGCCGTGTGCTGATCAACAGCTATTCCGACACGATGCCTGGCCGCCTGTACCTGTACGACAAGCAGCAACGGCGCATCGAGGAGATCGGTGCCTCCAGGCCCTGGCTGGAAGGAAAGCTCGCGTCGGTGAAGCCTTTTCGGCTGACCACGCGCGACGGCCTGGAGATTCCCTCCTATGTGGTGCTGCCACGCGACCACAAGCCGGGACAGCGACTGCCCACCATCGTGCACATCCACGGCGGTCCTTTCGCACGCGACGTGGTGCAAGGGGGGCGCTTTGGGCCATCTTTCGGCGTACGCGAAGCCCAGCTGCTGGCCTCGCGCGGCTACGCGGTGGTGCTGCCGAATTTCCGCATCACCCCCGAACTGGGTTCCAAGTTGTACTACGCGGGATTCGGCACCTATGGGCAGCAGATGTCCGACGACCATGAAGACGCGGCGGCATGGGCTGTGGCGCAGGGCTTCGCCGATCCCAAGCGCATCTGCATTTCCGGGGCCAGCTACGGCGGCTATGCCGCGCTGCAGGCGGCCACACGGCCCAGCAACCCATTCGCTTGCGCCATCTCGGGCCTGCCCGTCACAGACCTGAAGTTCCAGCGCGATCGGGCCGACTATTCCTTCTCGCCGGCCAACGTGGAGCTCTGGCGCAAGGTGCAGGGGGTGAAGGACTTCGACGACCCCAAGGTGCGTGAACAGTCACCCCTGTTCCAGGCCGATCGCATCAAGATCCCCGTGTTCATGTACGTGGGCGAGATGGACTCCCGCACGCCCCCGGCACAGGCCAAGCGGATGGCCGATGCCCTGGCCGCCGCCGGAAACCCGGTGAAGGACTACTTTGTGGGCAAGGGTGAGGGGCACGGCTTCGGCGTGCAGGCGGTGAACGTGGAACTCTACGAGCGCATGCTCAAGTTCCTGGA
>JBEAWD010000259.1:0-3729 GCA_041160585.1 Pseudomonadota bacterium
GGAGCAGGGGCGGGGGCCGCCGCAGGTGCTGCGGCTGGCGCGGCCGCGGCGCCCTTGCCCTCGGTGTCGATTCGCGCGATCAGTTGGTCGCTGACCACGGTGCCGCCATCGGCCACCACGATCTCGCCGAGCACACCGGCGGCGGGTGCGGGCACCTCCAACACCACCTTGTCGGTCTCAACCTCGATGAGGATCTCATCGACTGCCACGGCCTCACCGGGCTTCTTCTTCCAGGTCAGCAGGGTGGCCTCGGCCACCGATTCACTGAGTTGCGGAACCTTGACTTCTACGATTGCCATGATGTTTCTTCTACCTTCACTTGGTCAGCACGAAGCCCTTGAGCTTGCCGAAGGCCTGGTCGAGCAGGGCCTTCTGTTGCTCCTGGTGCAGATGGGCATAGCCCACGGCGGGAGAAGCTGAGGCCGGACGACCGGCGTAACCCAACTTCTGCCCTTCGGACAGGTTTTCGTGGATGTAGTGCTGCACGAAGAACCACGCACCCTGGTTCTGCGGCTCGTCCTGGCACCACACCACTTCGGTGGCGTTCGGGAAACGCTTCATCTCAGCCGCAAAGGCCTTGTGCGGGAATGGGTAGAGCTGCTCCACCCGCACGATGGCCACGTCCCATGCTTTCTTCTCGTCGCGACGCTTGATCAGGTCGTAGGCGACCTTGCCGGAGCAGGCGATCACGCGCTTGACCTTGTCGCCTTCCACCTCGGCCCGATCGGGGCCGATCACCGTGCGGAACTCACCCTTGGTGAACTCGACCATCGGCGAGGTTGCGTCCTTGTTGCGCAGGAGGCTCTTGGGCGTGAAGATGATCAGCGGCTTGCGGAACTGGCGCACCATCTGGCGGCGCAGCAGGTGAAAGATCTGGCTGGCCGAGGTGGGCTGGCAGATCTGCATGTTGTTGTCTGCGGCCAGCTGCATGAACCGCTCAAGTCGCGCACTGCTGTGCTCGGGACCCTGCCCTTCATAGCCGTGCGGCAACATCAGCGTCAGGCCGTTGACACGACCCCACTTGACCTCACCCGAGGCGATGAACTGGTCAATCACCACCTGCGCGCCGTTGGCGAAGTCGCCGAACTGCGCTTCCCAGATCGTCAGCGTGTTGGGCTCGGCGGCGGCATAGCCGTACTCGAAGCCCAGCACCGCCTCTTCCGACAGGATGGAGTCGATCACGGTGAACGGAGCCTGGCCTTCGGCGACGTTCTGCAGCGGGATGTAGGTGCCCACGTCCCACTTTTCGCGGTTCTGGTCGTGCAGCACGGCGTGGCGGTGCACGAAGGTGCCACGACCGCAATCCTCGCCAGACAGGCGCACCGCGTAGCCACTGGCCACCAGCGACGCATAGGCCAAGTGTTCGCCCATGCCCCAGTCCATGTTGATCTCACCTCGGCCCATGGCAGCGCGGTCGGCGATCACCTTTTGCACCAGGGGGTGCGGCGTGAAGCCCTGAGGAATGGTGGTGATGCGTTCGGCCAGTCGCTTGATCTCGGCCAGGGGCAAAGCGGTGTCGGCCGCATCGGTCCACTTCTTGCCCAAGAAGGGCGCCCAGTCGACCGAGTACTTGCTCTTGAAATTGGTCAGCACCGGGTCGGAGGTGTGGCGGCCCTCGTCGAAGGCCGAACGCAGGGCCTTGACCATGGCATCAGGACCATCAGCTGGCAGCACGTTCTGCGCGACCAACTTCTCGCCGTACAGCTTGCGGGTGCCCGGATGCTGGGCAATCACCTTGTACATCAGCGGCTGGGTGAGCGAGGGTGTGTCCTGCTCGTTATGGCCCAGTTTGCGGAAGCAGATGATGTCGACCACCACGTCTTTCTTGAACTGCTGGCGGTAGTCCATGGCCAGCTGCGTGCACCACACCACGGCTTCCGGGTCGTCGCCGTTGACGTGCAGGACGGGGGCTTCCACCATCTTCACCACGTCCGAGCAGTACAGCGTGGAGCGGCTGTCGCGCGGATCGCTCGTGGTGAAGCCGATCTGGTTGTTGATCACGATGTGCACCGTGCCACCGGTGCTGTAGTAGCGGGTCTGCGCCAGGGCCAGGGTCTCCATCACCACGCCCTGGCCGGCGAAGGCGGCATCGCCGTGCACAAGCACCGGCAGCACCTCGTCGCCGTGCTTGTCGCCACGGCGCTCCATGCGCGCGCGCACCGACCCTTCCACCACCGGGTTCACGATTTCGAGGTGGGACGGGTTGAAGGCCAGCGACAGGTGCACCGGGCCACCGGGGGTGGAGATGTCCGACGAGAAGCCCTGGTGGTACTTCACGTCCCCGGCGGGCAGGTTCTCGGGGGCGGTGTGCTCAAACTCGGCGAACAGGTCCTTGGGCATCTTGCCCAAGGTGTTGACCAGCACATTCAGGCGGCCGCGGTGGGCCATGCCGATCACGATCTCCTGCACGCCCTTCTCGCCCGCGCGCTGCACGAGCTCATCCATCGATGCAATGAAGCTCTCACCGCCTTCAAGTGAGAAGCGCTTCTGCCCCACGTACTTGGTGTGCAGATAGCGCTCCAGGCCTTCGGCGGCCGTCAGGCGGTCCAGGATGTGCTTCTTCTTGTCGGCATTGAAGTTAGGGCGGCTGCGCGCAGACTCCAGGCGCTCCTGCCACCAACGCTTTTCGGCTGGGTCGGTGCAGTGCATGAACTCGGCGCCGATCGTGCCGCAGTAGGTGTCGCGCAGGGCCTGCACGATTTCGCGCAGCGTCATCTCCTCGCCCTTGCCGAAGTAGGTATTGGCAGCCGAGAAGGTGATGTCCATGTCCGATTCGGACAGGTCGTAGAAGCTGGGTTCCAGCTCGGGGATCTTGGGGCGCTCGGTGCGCTTGAGGGGGTCGAGATCCGCCCAGCGTGAGCCAAGGAATCGGTATGCCGCGATCAGCGACTGCACATGCACCTGCTTGCGGGCCACGGCCAGGTCGGCCTCGCTGGCCTTCAGGGCAAAGGCATTGGCCTTGGCGCGCTGGGCGAACGATTCAACGACTGGGGCGTGGGCGACATCGGAGCGCTGCGTGCCGTCCGTGGCGGGCACATGCTGAAGCGCGTCGAAGTAGGCGCGCCACTTCTCCGGGACCGATCCTGGATTGTCGAGGTAGCTCTCATAGAGCTCCTCCACATAAGGGGCATTGCCCCCAAACAGGTACGAATTGGACCTGTATTGCTGCATCATGTCTCGCTCACCTTTCGTCCCGGTTTCCAGGACTCCGATGGGTTGCACAACCTTCCGCGACCCGGCTCTACCGGTTGGCGGATTGCGACCCGCCTTGCCATCTGACAGACGAGCAAGGGGACGGGAAGGACCTATTCAGTCGAACCCGCGAACTGTATCACCGGATACCCGACAGAAACTGACGGACTTGCGCGGGAGAATCACCCAGCGGCCGCAGCCACCCGGCCCACGCTGCCCCCTGCCACAGGATGTCGCCTTCATGGTCACGAAGAAGCTGGTCACCTTGAAGATTCACCCGGCCGCGCCGCCCAAGCCGGCGGAAGGCGCACCCTGCAATGGCTGCGGTGTGTGCTGCCTGGCCGAGCCCTGCCCCATGGGCGCCCTGCTGACCCTGCGCACCAGCGGACCTTGCCAGTGGCTGCAGTGGCATGCGGACAGCCGCACCTACCGGTGCGGCGTGCTGGCATCAACCGATCCCAAGACGCTGCCGGCGCATGCTGGAGGGCTCAAGCGGTGGTGGCGGTCACGCCTGCACGCAGCCGCCAGGCGGTGGAT
>JBEAWD010000270.1:0-16967 GCA_041160585.1 Pseudomonadota bacterium
CGCAGCACGCGGCGCTGCACCTTGCCCGTGGTGGTCATGGGAAGGGCATCGATGAATTCGATGTCCTTGGGGTATTCATAGGGCGCCAACTTGCCGCGCACGTGCCGCTGCAGTTCCGCGATCAGCCCATCACTGGCTTGAACGCCCGCGGCCAGGACGATGTAGGCCTTGACCACCGCACCGCGCTCGGGGTCGGGCTTGGGTACGACCGCAGCATTGGCCACCGACGGGTGCTTGACCAGGCAGTTCTCGATCTCGCTGGGACCGATGCGATAGCCGGCCGCCTTGAACATGTCGTCGCTTCGGCCCTGGTACCAGAGGTAGCCATCTTCGTCCATGATGGCCATGTCGCCGGTTCGGCACCAACTGTCGCTCGGGTCGCCTGTGTACTTCTCGCGCGTGGCCTTGTCGCGCTTCCAGTAGCCCAGGAAGAAGACCGGGTCGGGTTGACCGTGGACATCCAATCGGTGCACCGCCACGTCGCCAGGTGTGCCGCGTGGGCACTCGTTTCCCTGGTCGTCGATGACCGCGACGCGATGGCCCGGGTAGCCGCGGCCCATGCTGCCGGCCTTCGCGGGCCAGCCCGGCTGCGGCTGTCCCCGTTCATCGAGGCTGAAGGTGCAGTTGCCCACGATGTAGTTGATTTCGGTCTGACCAAACATCTCGTTGACGGTCACGCCCAGGGCCTGGCGGCACCAGTTGAAGACCGCGTCGCCCACGGCCTCGCCTGCGCTCATGATGGCGCGCAGCTCCAACCGGTAGTGGCGCTGCGGCTCGGGGCAAGCCTTCATCATGGCCTTGAGCGCGGTGGGAAAGAGAAAGCTGTGCGTAATGCGATGGCGCTGCAGCAGTTCAAAAGCCCGTTCTGCGGAAAAGCGCCCCTGGTAGCCCACGATCGTCTTGCCGAAGTACAAGGTGGGCAAGAGCGCGTCCATGAGTCCGCCCGTCCAGGCCCAGTCGGCGGGGGACCAGAACGTCGGCTCCAGTGGCGCTCCTTGCCCAGGCGGTGTCGAACCTTCGCGGGGACAAACCGCAGGAAACCAGTTCTGACTGCACACGAAACCGGTGAGGTTGCCAATGAGCGCGCGGTGCGGGATGAGCGCCCCCTTGGGCGGGCCGGTGGTGCCGCTGGTGTAGATGAGCACGGCCGGGTCATCAGCCTTGGTCTTGACGGCGGTATAGCGCGCGGACTGTGCCCGAAGCGTGGAATCCCAATCGACCACGCCGCCCAGGCCCCTGCCCTGCGCCGCGCCGACTGCCACCACCGTGGCCAGGGCGGGGCACTGCGCGCGCACCTGCAGGATCGATTCAAGACAGGATTCATCGGCGATGGCCACCACAGCCTCTGAATCCTGCAGCCGGTACTCCAAGGCTTCAGGACCGAACAGCATGGACAGGGGCATGGCCACCGCGCCCATTTGGTACAGCGCGATATGGGCCACGGCGGTTTCGATGCGCTGGGGCATGACCACGGCCACGCGGTCGCCGCGCTTCACACCCAAGGCCTTGAGCGCATGGCTGAGTTGGTTGGCGCGGGCCTGCAGCGCGCCATAGGTGCAGTGCGAGACCGGGCCCTTTTCAAACGCGGCCTCGGTTTCTTGGATGATCGCCACCGCCTGCGGCGTTTGCCGAGCCCAGCGCCGGCTGCACACCTCGGCGATGTTGAACCACGGCGGCACCTGCCAGCGAAACTGGCCGTGCAGGATGGGGTAGCGGTCGTTCGAATTCGTGCGGACCATGGTCAAGCCTTTGCTTGCGCCAGGCGCTGAAGGCCTTCACCCGTGACCCGGCAGATACGCCAATCGGGCAGGACCGAGGCCCCGACCTTCTCATAGAAGGCGATGGCGTTGGCGTTCCAATCGAGGACGCTCCATTCGAAGCGGCCGCATCCGCGTTCGCTTGCGAGGGCGGCAAGGCGCACCAACAGCGCGCGACCAATGCCTCGACCGCGGTGGCTGGGCTGCACGTACAAGTCTTCCAGGTACAGACCTGGCCGACCCAGGAAGGTGCTGAAGTTGTGGAAAAACAGCGCAAACGCGATGAGCGGGCCGCCATCATCCACCACCAGACACTCCGCGTAGGGTTGCCTGCCAAACAGATGTTCAGCCAGGCGATCGGGGGTGACTTCGACCAGATGGGTGAGCTGCTCGAAGTCAGCCAACTCACGGATGAGTCCGACGATGGCCTGGGCGTCTTGTGGGGTGGCAGGGCGAATGTTCATGGCATCGGCGCTTTGGGCCGAAGTCTATGCCGGGCGAAGGGGCGCTGCTGCGGGGGTGCCCAAGCACCCCATACCTGGATCGAGGCCGCCACCGAGGTGTTGGTCGATCAGGGAATCGACCGCGTACGGGTCGACGTGCTGGCCCAGGAGCTGGGCATGACCCGCGGCAGCTTCTACTGGCACTTCAAGGACCGCGACGAATTGCTGCGCCGCGTTCTGCAGGCTTGGCGTACACGTGCCACCGAGGCACTCACGGCCAGATTGGAGCGGGCCCACACCGACCCTCGAGAGCAGCTGCAAGACCTGGTCAGCCTGCCCTGGCGCGGGCGTGCTGCGGTTCGGGCGGGCCGCATCGAGCTGGCCATCCGGGCCTGGGCAAGGCGCGACGACATGGCCGCGCAGATCGTGCGCGAGGCCGACGAAAGCCGCCTGGGCTACATCGCGCAGGTGTTCTCAGCCCTGGGGTTTGCGGTGATGGATGCGCGCCGCAGGGCCTACATCCTCTACAGCGCGATGCTGGGAGACTCTTTGCTGAGCGAATTGCCCGCCCATGCGGCCCAAGCGCAGCGGCAGGCACGGTTGGCTCTGGTCGAAGGCTTGTTCACCGCGGCGATAGGATGCGCGGATGAGCGAAGACCCGAACACGCCCACGCCGGCGATTGAATCCGCACCGGGCCTGGCGTCGGATAGTTCATCCGGCGATCCGTACCGCCCACAGCGTCACAGCCGCAGCCTGCACCTGGCCATTCGTGGCGTGAACTACCACCTGCGCCTTTGGGGCGACGCCACCAACTGCACCGCCGAACGCCCGGCCTTGGTGATGGTGCACGGCTGGATGGACGTGGCCGCCTCATGGCAGTTTCTGGTGGATGCGATGAAGGAGGAGCGCTTCATCGTGGCCCCGGATTGGCGTGGCTTCGGCCACAGCCGCGCGGCCCCACACACCGATGCCTATTGGTTCCCCGACTACCTGGCCGATCTGGAAGCCCTGCTGCGCGCACCCGAGGTGGGCTGGCCCGCCCTGCCCCACATCGACTTGCTGGGCCACAGCATGGGCGGCAACGTGGTGATGATGTATGCCGGCGTGCGCCCCACTCGCATCCGCCGGTTGATCAACGTTGAAGGCTTCGGATTGCCCGAGCGGCCGGCCGATCAGGCGCCAGCGCAGTATGCGAAGTGGCTCGATGAAATCGCCACGCCCCAGGAGATGCGTCCCTACGACAGCGCCGCCGGCGTGGCGCGCCGCCTGATGAAGAACAACCCCCGCTTGAGCGCCGACAAGGCGGCGTGGCTGTCCACACAGTGGGCGCAGCCCGACCCGAAGGGACAGTGGCACATCTTGGGCGACCCGGCACACAAGCGCGTCAACCCGATGCTGTACCGGGTGCCCGAGGTGCTGGCCTGCTGGAAGCGGATCAGCGCACCGGTGATGTCGGTGGTGGGGCGGCAGACCGATCTGTCGCAGTGGTGGGGCAATCGCTACAGCCTGGCGGAGTTCCAGGAACGGATGAAGGTGGTACCGCAGGTGCGCAGCGAATGGATCGAAGACTGCGGGCACATGCTGCACCACGACCAGCCCCAGGTGCTGGCCCAGCTGATCGAGGACTTTCTGGGTTGAAGTGCCTTCCGGCCTTCAGCGGCGGGGCCTGAGGAGCGCGGGGGGGGGGACACCTGGCCGTCAGGCCCTCAGGCCGCCTGCACCTGCAGTCGGCAGTGCGACGGCCCAACGCTCTTGGCTTGCTCGCGCGAAGCGTCCAAGCAGCCACCGTCGGCATACACACCCTGCGGATCACGCATGCGCATCATGCGCTGCAACACCCGACGGCGCTCCTGGCCATCGGCCTGGGTGCGTGCCACGCAGGCCTCAACCTTGGCCTCATCCATCTGCCATTCGGCCTGATCGTCCTGGTAGGCGCCATCGCGCCAGTGGAAGATCTCGATGCACTTGTCTTCCAAGGTGTAGGGGCGGTCCTGCTTCCAGAAATTGCTGAACAGGCCACCGCCCATGTAGATCACCCAGGATCCTTCGTAGCCCAAGGCGTCGGACGATCGCTCGTCGGGATTTCGGAACCACAGGCGATCGCCGGGCACGAAGTAGCGCGCCGGAAGCGGCTGCTCGTGCGAACCGAACTCGTCAAGGAACACGTCGTGGAACTCACGCGAGCGAATGGCGCGGCGGCGGCAACGCTGCTCCAGGCTGTCCAGCAGCGCCGGATGCGTGACCTCCAACTCTTCGGCCAGTCCCAGCAAGATCACGTACTCGCTGGCGCGATAGCAGGAAAAGTCATACAGCTGCCCCGTGACCGAGGGCTGGGTGGCCGCCCGCAATGCCTGGGCCAGGTGCTGCCCGGGCCGCAGGAGGAAGCCGGCGTCATCGTCGTAGCACCAGTACTGCTCGGGGCGCTCGGCCGCCAGGGTCTTGAAGGCCACCGCCGTGCGCTCGGCTGCACGGCAGATGCGGCGCTGCACGCGCACGTGTGAGGCGAAATCAGCTGCGCTGTCGAACGGGAAGGGTTGAGGCGCGCCCAGCAGCGCCACCGCGGTCTCGCGCTCGATGGCCAGGTCCAGGTCGGTGATCGAGGGATTCAGGCAAGCGCGCAGGTTCAGGGTGTCAAAACCCGGCATCAGGGCCCGATGGGCATCCTCGGTCAGCACCATGCAGGTGGACCCCAGGGGGCCAGGCAGTTCGTGCCACAGGTGGTGCGAGAGCCCGAGATCGCCTTCCAGGTAGTCCACCATCTCGCGGGATGCGGATGCGCCGGAACGCGCCAAGCGCACGCCCCCGGCCAATTCCACGCCTGCGATCAGGCAACCCATATCCATGGAGCGCTCCTGCTTGCCCTCATGCAGCAACCGTGCCGCAAACAAACGCATCGTGGCGGCAGGACTTGCACGCGACGACGTCACGAATCGAGCCATGCTACGGGCCGCGAGGGGGTTTGCGCTCAAGGGAAAACCCAAGTCGGGAAATCTCTTAGGGGGCGACCCCATGCGAAAATCCGAGGTTTTACGCGCGGATCGACCGCCAAAAACAGCCACCGACACATGGACATCGAACAAATCAACGCCATTGGCACCGCCTTGGTTGACCTCTCCGCGCGAACCGAACAGCTTCGGGGGTATCTTTGACTACGACCGCAAAGCCCTGCGGTTGAACGAAGTGAATGCGGCCCTGGAGAACCCGGCCGTTTGGAACGATCCCAAGCGCGCCCAGGAACTGGGCCGCGAGAAGAAGTCGCTGGAAACGGTGGTGGAAACCATCAACCACCTGGCGCAGAACCTCAAAGACAACCTCGAGCTCTTTGAGATGAGCAAAGAGGAAGGCGACCTCGATGGCCTGCAGGCGATCTCGGACGAGACCGAGAAGTTGCGTGAAGTGGTGGAGCAACTCGAGTTCCGCCGCATGTTCGCCAACCAGGCCGATCCACTGAACTGTTTCATCGACATCCAGGCCGGCGCCGGTGGCACCGAGGCCTGCGACTGGGCCAGCATGCTGCTGCGCCAGTACCTAAAGTACTGCGAACGCAAGGGCTTCAAGGCCGAGGTGATGGAGGAAACCGAAGGTGACGTGGCCGGCATCCGCAGCGCCACCATCAAGGTCGAGGGCGACTACGCCTATGGGCACCTGCGCACCGAAACCGGCGTTCACCGCCTGGTGCGCAAGAGTCCGTTTGACAGCGCCGGCGGCCGACACACCTCGTTCGCCTCCTTGTTCGTGTACCCCGAAGTGGATGATTCGATCGAGATCGAGATCAATCCGGCCGATGTGCGCACCGACACCTTCCGCGCCAGTGGGGCCGGTGGCCAGCACATCAACAAGACCGATTCGGCCGTGCGCTTGACGCACATTCCCACCGGCATCGTCGTGCAGTGCCAGAACGACCGTTCGCAGCACCGCAACCGCGACGAGGCCTGGGCCATGCTGCGTTCGCGGCTGTACGAGCACGAAATGCGCAAGCAGCGCGAAGAGCAGCAGAAGCTCGAAGACAGCAAGACCGATGTGGGCTGGGGCCACCAGATCCGCAGCTATGTGCTGGACCAAAGCCGCATCAAGGACCTGCGCACCAACGTGGAAATCTCCAACACCCAGAAGGTGTTGGACGGTGACCTCGACAACTTCATCACCGCAAGCCTGAAACAGGGTTTGTGAACCAGGAGCCCACCATGCGAGAAGGCACCTCTTCCCCCATCGTCAACCGGCTGGACTACGCCGCCCCCGACTATTGGATCCGCAGCGTCGACCTCACTTTCGACTTAGACCCGGCCAAAACCATCGTCGCCAGCAAGCTGGAGATCGAGCGCGCCGCAGCCGGCGACACCGCCCCTGCTCTGCGCCTGCACGGGGAAGACCTCAACCTGCTGCGCGTGCTGGCCAATGGCGAAAGCGTGAGCTTCCGTCACGACGAAGGCATGCTGGTCATCGACACGCCACCGAATGTGGCCGTGGGTGAGCGCTTCACCCTGGAAATCCGCAACACGGTGGCACCCGAGAAGAACACGCAGCTGAGCGGCCTGTACACCTCGGGCGGCGGGTTTTTCACCCAATGCGAGGCCGAGGGCTTTCGGCGCATCACCTACTTCCTCGACCGCCCCGATGTGATGGCCGTCTTCACCGTGACGCTGCGCGCAAACAAGGCGCAGCACCCGGTGCTGCTGAGCAACGGCAACCTGGTCGAAGAGGGCGATCTGGACAACGGACGCCACTTCGCCAAGTGGCACGACCCCTTCCCCAAGCCGAGCTACCTGTTTGCCCTGGTCGGCGCCGACCTGGTGAGCCGGCAGCAGCACATCCGCACCCGCAGCGGCAAAGACCACCTGCTGCAGGTGTACGTGCGCCGCGGCGACCTGGAGAAGACCGAGCATGCGATGAATTCGCTGATCGCTTCCGTCATCTGGGACGAGCACCGCTTTGGTCTGCCCCTGGACCTGGAGCGCTTCATGATCGTGGCCGTGGGCGACTTCAACATGGGCGCCATGGAGAACAAGGGGTTGAACATCTTCAACACCAAGTTCGTGCTGGCCAGCCCCGCCACCGCCACCGATGTGGACTTCGACGGCATCGAAAGCGTGGTGGCGCACGAGTACTTCCACAACTGGACGGGCAACCGCATCACCTGCCGCGACTGGTTCCAACTGTCCTTGAAGGAAGGCCTGACCGTGTTCCGCGATCAGGAGTTCAGCATGGACATGGCCGGCAGCGACAGCGCTCGCGGCGTGCGCCGAATCGGCGATGTACGCGCCTTGCGCGAGCGGCAGTTCCCGGAAGACGCCGGCCCCATGGCCCACCCGGTGCGGCCCGATCAGTACCAAGCCATCGACAACTTCTACACCTCCACCATCTACGAAAAGGGCGCCGAAGTCGTGCGCATGATGCAGACCCTGGTGGGGCGCGACGGTTTTGCCAAGGGCATGTCGCTGTACTTTCAGCGCCACGATGGCCAGGCCGTGACCTGCGACGACTTCGCACAGGCCGTGGCCGATGCCAACCCTGGCAGCGCCCTGGCCACGCGGCTGGACACCTTCAAGCGCTGGTATTCACAGGCCGGCACACCGCGCCTGCAGGCCCGAGGCCGCTACGACGCGCAAGCTCGCCGCTACACCTTGACGCTGTCCCAGTCCTGCCCCGCCACGCCGGGCCAGCCCGACAAGCAACCCTTCGTGATTCCGGTGGCCATGGGCCTGGTGGGCCGAAGCGGGCGTGCGATCACGCTGAAGGTGGACGGTGAGTCGCAAGCGCGCGGTACCGACACCGTGTGGGTGCTGGATCAGGCAGAACAGTCGGTGACTTTCGTCGATGTGGACGAAGTGCCCGTTCCCTCGCTGCTGCGCGGCTTCTCGGCGCCCGTGGTGCTGGAAGACGACTTGAGTGCGCAAGACCGCCTGGTGCTGCTGTCGCACGACACCGACGCCTTCAACCGCTGGGAAGCCAGCCAGCGCCTGATGCTCGAGCGCATGCTGCCCGCGGCGCAGTCCGGCGCGTCGGTGGAACTGGACGATGATTTCGTTGAAGCCCTTCGTGGTCTGCTGAACCACCACCGGCTGGATGCCGCCTTCAAGGAGTTGGCGCTCATCGTGCCTTCGCAGTCGGTGCTGTACGAGCAACTGGCCACGGTGAACCCGGTCCACGTGCACCGGGCGCGCGAGTCGATGCGTGCCCAGTTGGCCGCCTTGCTGCACGAAGACTGGGCGCAAGCCTATGAGGCGAACCAGGTGCGCGAGGGCTATCAGCCCAACGCCGATCAGAGCGGCCGCCGTGCCCTGGCCAACCTGGCGCTGTCGATGCTGGTGCTGCATGCCGGCACCACGGGTGAGCGACTGTGGCCTGGCCGTGCCTACCAGAAGGTGAAGGACTCCACCAACATGACCGAGCGCCTCGGGGCCCTGACCGCTCTGGTGCACGGCCATGCCGAGCTGGCCGAGGCAGCCCTGGCCCACTTCCATGCACGCTTCAAGGAAGAAGCGCTGGTGATCGACAAGTGGTTCGCCGTGCAGGCTACAGCGCCCGAGCGCGACGGTCGCGTGTTTGAGCGCGTGCGCGCCCTGCTGCAGCACCCGGACTACACCGCCCGCAACCCCAATCGGGCTCGCAGCCTGGTCTTTGCCTACGCGATGATGAACCCGGCAGCCTTCCATCGCCAGGATGCCGGCGGCTATGTGTTCTGGGCCGATCGCATGGCCGAGTTCGACACCCTGAACCCGCAACTGGCTGCTCGCCTGGCGCGGGTGATGGACCGCTGGCAGCAGCTGCAAGAGCCCTGGCGCGGTGCCGCGCGCGAAGCCATCGCACGCGTGGCCGCGCGCAGCGACCTCAGCGCCGATGCACGCGAAATCCTGACCCGCGCGCTGCAGGAGAACTGAACATGGCCGGCAAACGCATCAGCCTGACGCAGTACCTGGTGGAGCAGCAGCGCCGCCACGGCAACATCCCAGGTCAGCTGCGGCTGCTCATCGAAGTGGTGGCACGTGCCTGCAAGCAGATCGCCATTTCGGTGAACAAGGGCGCCCTGGGGGAAGTGCTGGGCAGCGCGGGCAGCGAGAACGTTCAGGGAGAGGTGCAGAAGAAGCTGGACATCATCTCCAACGAGGTGCTGATCGAGGCCAACCAGTGGGGCGGCCACCTGGCGGCCATGGCCAGCGAGGAGATGGACAGCATCCATCCCGTGCCCGACCGCTACCCGCAAGGCGAGTACCTGCTGCTGTTCGACCCGTTGGACGGCTCGTCGAACATCGACGTGAACGTGAGCATCGGCACCATCTTTTCGGTGCTGCGCAAGCTCTCGGACCACGAAAGCATCACCGAGCGCGACTTCCTGCAGCCGGGATCGCGTCAGGCTGCGGCCGGTTACTGCGTCTACGGCCCGCAAACCACGCTGGTGCTCACGGTGGGCTCGGGCGTGGCCATGTTCACGCTGGATCGCGAACAGGGTTCCTGGGTGTTGACACAGGAGAACGTTCAGATTCCGGCGGACACCCAGGAATTCGCCATCAACATGAGCAACATGCGGCACTGGGCACCGCCCGTGAAGCGCTACATCGACGAGTGCCTGGCCGGGCGGGAAGGCCCGCGCGGCAAGGACTTCAACATGCGCTGGATCGCCTCCATGGTGGCCGATGTGCACCGCATCCTCACCCGAGGCGGCATCTTCCTCTATCCCTGGGACAAGCGTGAACCGGATAAGCCCGGCAAGCTGCGCCTGATGTACGAGGCCAACCCCATGGCCTTCATCGTGGAGCAGGCGGGCGGTGCCGCCACCAATGGGCAGCAGCGCATCCTTGAACTGCAGCCCGGCAAGCTGCACGAGCGCGTGAGTGTGGTGCTGGGGTCAAGGAACGAAGTGGAGCGGGTCACGGCGTATCACGCGCAGGCGTGAGCCGAGCGAGCACCGGTGCCTAGGGCACCAACCGCTTGGCCACCGCCCGCCCCCGCAGCCGCTCGGCCTGCGGCAGGCCACTGCCCAACAAAGGCCGCAGGTAGTCCACGAAGGCTGGTGTGACGTCGTTGCCTGAGGCGTTGATGAAGGCGTCATCCATCACGCGCGTCTTGGCGGCCACCGCCTCCAGGGGCTGCAAGGCGTACTCGCTGACATAGCCAGGTGCAGACGCATCGCGCCGAATGGCCACCGATCCGGTGGCGCCGTGCTTGAGCGCCATCCGCACGGCCACGGCGCCCACATCGCGCGCCTCGCGCGCGTCCACATCGCTCACGCATCCTAGGAAGCTGCGCTGCAGGTAGCCAAAGGTGTCCCCGCGTACGCGCTTGATGCCCAATCCGGTCTTGATCTCGTCACACAACAGGTCGGCCAGCGCACCGGTGCCAGAAAGCTGCACATTGCCATGCGCGTCACGCTCCACCACGCCGCCGCGGCGTTGCGCGAGTTGGGCGATGATGGCCAGACCCGAGGTGTCGTGCACGCCCTCAGAAACGGCCACCACGCAACGGCCAAGCCTGTCGTACACCGCCTTCACATCACCCAGAAAGCGGTCAATGTCGAAGGCCCGCTCGGGTAGGTAGATCAGGTGGGGACCATCGTCGATACCCTGCCGCGCCAGGGCAGACGCCGCGGTGAGAAAGCCCGCATGGCGCCCCATCACTACCGCCACGTACACGCCCGGCAGCGCCGCGTTGTCCAGGTCTGCACCCGCGAAAGCCTGCGCCACGAACTTTGCCGCCGAGGGGTAGCCCGGCGTGTGGTCGTTGCCCATCAGGTCGTTGTCGATGGTCTTGGGTATGTGAACGCCGGCCAAGGGGTGCCCGCTACGCGCGGCCTGCTCCATCAGGATGCGCACGGTGTCCGACGAATCGTTGCCGCCGATATAGAAGAAGTGGGTGATGCCGTGAACCTTGATCACCTCCAGCATCTGCAGGCAGTAGGCCGGGTCGGGTTTGTCGCGGGTGGAGCCCAGAGCCGATGCGGGGGTGGCGGCCACGCGTTCGAGGTGGTTGATGTCTTCGCCCGTGAGGTCCACGAAGTCTTCCTGCAGCACACCCCGCACGCCGTGCCGCGCGCCGAGTACCGCCTGCAGTTGAGGAAACGCACGCGCGGCCAGCACCGCGCCCACCAGAGACTGGTTGATCACGGCGGTGGGGCCGCCTCCCTGGGCGACAAGCAACTTCACGGGTGCCACGGTGCAATTCCTCCTGAGCTTCCGATACTCTAAGCGCAGCGCCGCTTGCGTTCCGCCACGCGTCTTTTAGAATCGACGGATTCGCAGGTTGCAAATCGATTAGCTCTGTGCAAAACCGATAGGGAAAGCCGAACCGCCATGGCCATCCAAAGAATCCATCACGTGGCCTACCGCTGCAAGGATGCCCGTGAAACCGTGCGTTGGTATCAGCGGCACCTGGGCATGGACTTCGTGCTGGCCATCGCAGAAAACGAGGTCCCGTCCACCAAGGCGCCCGACCCCTATATGCACGTGTTCCTGGACGCCGGTCAGGGCAATGTGCTGGCCTTCTTCGAATTGCCGAATGCCCCGGAGATGGGCCGTGACCCGAACACGCCCGCCTGGGTGCAACACATTGCGCTGAAGGTCGGTTCGATGGACGAGCTCCTGGCGGCCAAGGCCCGGCTACAAGAGGCCGGAATCGATGTGCTCGGCCCCACCAACCACACACTGTTTCAAAGCATCTACTTCTTCGACCCCAATGGGCATCGTCTGGAACTGGCCTGCGACACGAGCACGCCCGAGATGATGAAGAAGCTCGATGAGGTGAAGTGGGCCATGCTGGACGAGTGGGCGCAAACCAGGCGTGCGCCGGCGCATGCGGCCTGGCTGCATGAGCATTGACCACGGGCCCGCACCCGTTGCATGATGGCGCATGATCGACCGCGTCACCCCGTTCAATCCAGGAGACTTGCCATGACAGCCCTTATCCATCGCCGGGCGTGGGGCCGCTGCGCGGCCTTCGCCCTCTTCTGCTTGGCCATGCTGTGCGCAGCGCCGGCACAGGCGCAACTGCCCAGCGGCACGCCGCGCATCCTGGTAGGCTTTCCGGCCGGCGGCGGCACCGATGTGATCGCACGACTGCTGGCCGATCGGCTCAAGGATGAGATGGGCCAGTCGGTGATCGTGGAGAACAAGCCCGGCGCCGGAGGACAACTGGCGGCACAAGCCCTCAAGGCTGCGGCGCCCGACGGCATGACGGTGATGCTCTCGCACGACCATACGGTGAGCATCATCCCGCTGACCATCCGCAACCCTGGGTTCGACTCTGCCAAGGACTTCGTGGCCGTGGCCGGCCTGGGCACCTTCGTGAATGCGCTGGCGCTGTCGGGCCGCGCAGGCGTGGGCAGCTTCAACGACTACCTCGCCTCGGTACGCGCGGCCGGCGGCAAGGGCTCGGTGGGCGTGCCCGCGCCGGCTTCCCTGCCCGAGTTCTCGGTCAAAGCCCTGGCCGATCGCTTCAAGCTCGACCTGGTACCCGTGCCCTATCGGGGCAGCGCGCCGATGATCGGCGACATGCTGGGCGGACAGATCACTGCCGGCACGGGTTCTATCCCTGACTTCATCGAGCACCACAAGACAGGTCGTCTAAAGGTGGTGGCCGTGATGGGCAGCCAGCGAGACAAGACCCTGCCCGAGGTACCCACCTTTGCCGAACTCGGTGTGAAGGGCTTCGAGGAAGTGCCCTACTACGGTCTGTTTGCACCGGCGGGTACACCGCGCGCGGCGCTCGACAAGTGGTCGCAGGCCCTGACCAAGGTACTGGCACGCGCGGATGTGCAGGAGAGGCTGACGGCCATGGGCATCACGGTGGGCCACATGTCGGGCGAACAGCTGACCCAGCGCGAACGCAGCTATGCGCAGGCGTGGGCTCAGGTGATCAAGGCCAGCGGATTCGTGCCTCAGTGAGATATACTGGAAGGCTTAGGCCGGTGTAGCTCAGTTGGTAGAGCAGCGCATTCGTAATGCGAAGGTCGGGAGTTCGACTCTCTTCACCGGCACCAACAATGACGGGCGTTAGATGGTGAGTAACCGCTGACGCCCGTCGGCTTTTTTGGGCTCCATGTAGCCACCACGTAGCCGAAGTCGCGCCGTTGAGCGTCGCAGGTGATTGCCTGGCAAGCGCGCAGACCGAGTCAGGGGGCACCTCACAGCAGTCTGGACTGCGTGCCCACCACGAATTCAAGCGGCAACATCATTCAATCCCCAACCGGGCTGTCTTCCAGGAATGAATGGCTCGAAAAATCCGGGCAGGGCACGACCATGCCGAAGAGGTCCTTGGGATTCCGAGGATTGAGGACCAGGTGCTGAGGACGTCCAAGCCGAAGCGTTCTGGCAGATTCCAGGAGCCACTGCAAAGCCGCCATGTCTTCCAAGGCAAACCCCACCGAATCAAACACCGTGATGTCGTGCGGGTCGCAGCGCCCCGGTGAATCTCCGGTCAGTACACGCCAAAACTCGGTCACCGGGAAGTCCGCCGGCATCTGTTGAATGTCGCCTTCGATGCGGCTTTGGGGCTCGTACTCGACAAACACCTCAGCCGCACTCAAGACCCCAGGATGCAGTTCGGTCTTGCCCGGGCAATCACCGCCCACGGCGTTGATGTGCTGCCCCTGCGCCACCATCTCGCGAGTCAGGATCGTCGCGCGCGTCTTGTCCGCAGTGACTGTGGTGATGATGTCAGCGCCGCAGGCAGCCTCGCGGGCACTTCGGCAAGTCTTCAAGCTCAGGCCCCTGCCTTGAAGATTTCCAACCAGCTTCGCCGTGGCGCGAGCGTCTACGTCAAACAACCGAAGCTCGCGGATACCAAGCCCATCACGAAACGCCACCGCCTGGAATTCCGCCTGCGCGCCATTGCCAATGAGCGCCATCACCCGGCTGTCCTTTCGGGCCAGACGCTGGGCGGCCAGGGCCGACATCGCTGCTGTCCGCAGTGCGGTGACCAGAGTCAGTTCGGCCAGGAGGACAGGGGCCCCTGTGGCCACATCGGCCAAGACACCAAAAGCCATCACCGTGGGCAATCCGATGCGGGTGTTGCCAGGGTGGCCATTCACGTACTTGAAGGCGTATTGATGATCGTCCGCCACCGGCATCAGCTCGATCACACCTACTGTTGAATGGCATGCCGAACGCGCGGACTTATCGAAGGAGTTCCAGCGCCGAAAGAGCTGATCAATCCCTTGCATCATCGCCTTGATGGACGATTCGATGCCCAGCCTGCGTATCAACTCCGTGACATCGTTCGCATCGAGCACCAGGGTGCCGATCTGACTGTTGTTCATCTGCATACACACTGACCTTTGGGCGATGCCCTTGAGCAGAGTGTTCTACGAGGCTATGTCAATTCATAGCGTGTACCTCGCTTGCGTTCAGTGTGTGAATTGAGCGAATCGTCAGGGTCGATTGCCAATCTGCCAGCTCGGAACCCGCCCCCGGAGTGATGAAAGCGCAGAAGCTCCTGGGCGCTTGAATCATCCTCAACACCGGCTGATCAAGACGGGACCGCCGTCATCGATCCTTACGTGGCGATAGGGCATGAACCCCAGTTCGAGCAAGGCCTCCATCAGCCACGCCTGATCGTCCCGGATTTGGCCAAGGCTTCTCTGTGCTTCTGGATCCAGTATTGAGGAGTAGAGAACTTGTCGCGGAAGCATCGGTGCCAATCGCGCGCACCATAGGTGGGTGCCACAGGCACGCAGTTCCGAAAGCTCACCCGGCAGAAAATGATGCCCCAAACCCAGCCAGAAAGGGCTCCTCCCCTGTTTGTCCAACGCCCCCGGCAGCTCGACGGTCAAGAACGATGTCCTCAGGCTTGAAGGGCTAGTGGCGCGCAACAAATCCCGCGCAAGCCCAAGCAGCTCCATCAGAACCCGCACGCGATCTTCCGCATCCCCACCCGACTGAATCACGATATCGCTCAACTCCGGGTGCCCGCTGAGATCATTGGTGAGCAACAGCACCCGATGCGTTGCCTGCAGATTCAACTCGCTGCTGTTGAAGATGTGCGTACTGACGGTGAAATGATGCCTAAGCGGCGTGCCCGGACCGCCCTGAACCAACCGAGCCTGGCCCGCACCGTCGGCGGTCACCAACTTCATCCCCATCGGGCTGTTGCTCATGACTCACTCCCAACCGGAGCAGCCCAGACGCGATCTCCGGGGAAGGCTCCAATCACTGCAGCGTCGGTCGTGTCCAGGCGCGGACCAGCACCCAGGGCCAAGTCGACCCTATCGATAGGGGCCAGTGTTGCTCCAAATCGCTCTCGGGTCGGTTGGATGACGATGTGCCAAGCCGGCTTCGTTGCCACGGATACGTCCTCTACCTCAAGCTCGAAAGCCTCCCGGACTGTTCTCAAGGATTGCAGGCTCGCCTGTACGGTAGGCCCCCCGTCGAAGATGTCGACATAGGTGTCGGCATCAAAGCCCTCGTCCATCAGGATGGAGAAGGGCAATTCGCCCAAGGGATGCAGCTGCCCCAAGGCCCACTGTGCTTCCGGAGGCAACAGGGCCACATACACCGGCGCCATCGGCATGAGGTCGCCAATCAATGCCTTGTTCCGGGCCCCGACGACGGCCTCGGCTCCCGCGTAATCCATCTGGAAGAACCGCCTACCCACTGCATCCCAAAACGGACTCTGGCCATTGACATCCGTGACGCCGGGGTGCTCAGCCACGATGAGGTCGGCAAAACGGTCGGGGTGGGCTGCAATGAAGAGCAGCCTTGAGCGGGACAGCAGTTGCGCGGCTGCGGGGTCGTCCACCTTTGGATCGACATAAAACGAGGTCAGTAATGTGGCGGCGGCCAAGTCATGGCAAAGGTTCAAGGTGTGCATTCGGCGCCAGACGCCGAGCTCCGCGTTCGCGTGCACCACAAATTCGTTGCGGTAGGTATAGAAGCGGTCCGAGAAGCCCGCCCGGGCGGCGATACCCGAGCATCCGCGCAGCCGATTGACCAGTCGATCTTCCAGTACGAACAGGTAGGTCTCCTCGCCACTGGCGTCATCCGGGCTTTCAAAGGACCTCACGCTTGCCTCGATGCGCGCACGCATCTTGGCCTCGTCCTCGGGTAGTGAGTTGATGCCATCGGGGCTGGCAGCCGCCATCGCCAACAGTGCCTGGAGGTCATCCGGCTGCACTGGCCTGAGGAGCCAACGGCGGCGGCGGTCGGCGTTCATCGAGGGGTCATTGTTCTGGTGCATGGTCTGGGACTTCGGTTTCGGGCCTCACGCGGCGTGTGCCCGAAGTACGCCTTGTAGGCGTTGGAAAAGTGGGGCCCGGACGAGAAACCGCAGCTCAGTCCGATCTGAAGGATCGACTCCGATGAATTCAACAACAGCTGCTGCGCCTGCTGCAGTCGCAGGCCGAGGTAGTGCCGGGATGGCAGGGTGTCCAGATACTGCTTGAACAGCCGTTCGATCTGGCGGCGGGACAGGCCCACCAGCCGAGCGATCTCCTCGGTGGACAGTGGTTCAGCGAGATTGGCCCACATCAACTCCAGGGCCTCCTGCAGGCGCGGGGGGTAGCGCCCCGACGCCATGCCCCCCAAGGGCTTCGAAGGCACTGGCTCGTCATCTGCCATCGCCACGTCGTCCGGCTCACGGGCCACTTGAGCCGCCGGTCTGAAAGGGAGATGCAGCTGTGCAGCCAGCACTTGGGCCAGGTTCGCTCCTTCGCGCGATTCCACCCACCGCAACAACAGTTCCAGGCACGAGACCCCACCGGCGTCCGTCCAACGGCGTTCGTCCACGCTGGCATCCCACGCGGCCGGCACCCAAACAACGCCTGGCCTTTGCAGGCAAGGG
>JBEAWD010000285.1:0-7546 GCA_041160585.1 Pseudomonadota bacterium
CCTGGGCCAGCGCGTTCTGGCCCGTGTTGCCGTCCACCACGAGCAGCACTTCGTGCGGCGCGCCGTCCATGGCCTTGGCGGTGACGCGCTTGATCTTCTTGAGCTCCTCCATCAGGTGCAGCTGCGTGGGCAGCCGGCCGGCGGTGTCCACGATCACCACATCCTTGCCCCGCGCTCGGCCAGCCGTCACGGCGTCAAAGCAGACGGCCCCAGGGTCGGCGCCTTCCTGGCTCACGATGTCGATGCGGGCATCGACCTCACGCGCCACCACGTCGTTGCGCTGTGCCCAGGCGGCCAACTGCTCGCGGGCCGCCGCGCGAAAGGTGTCGCCGGCGGCCAGCAACACCGTCTGCCCCTGATCGGCCAAGTGGCGGGTGAGCTTGCCGATGGACGTGGTCTTGCCTGCGCCGTTGACGCCCACCACCATCATCACCGTGGGCTGGTGCTCGCCGATGGTCAGCGTTTGCTGCAGGGGCTTGAGCAGTTCGGCAATGGCCTGGGCCAGCAGCGCCTTGACCTGTGCAGGGTCGGTGGCGTTGGCATCCCTGACCCGGCGCTTGAGGTCGCCCAGCAGATGCTCTGTGGCCTTGACCCCGGCGTCGGCCATGAGCAGCGCGGCCTCGAGCTCCTCGTACAAGGCGTCATCGATCCGAGTGCCCGTGAACACGGCGGCGATGGACGCGCCCGTCTTGCGCAGGCCCTGCGTCAGGCGTTGCAGCCATCCGCTGCGGGCAGCCTCGGGTTCGGGCGGGGCGAGCGCAGCGGGCGGCGCGGCGGGGGCCGCGACCACCGCCGGCAGGCTGGCCTCTGGCGCGGGCGACGGCGGCGCCTTCTTGCGAAAGAAACTGAACATGAAGATGGGGTGGCGACGAGCCGTTATACTGTCGAGTTCTGGCGCATTAGCTCAGCCGGTTAGAGCGACGGAATCATAATCCGCAGGTCCGGGGTTCGAATCCCTGATGCGCCACCAGAAGATGCGAACGCCGCACGCCGAACGCCGCACGCCCTTTCGGGGGTGCGGCGTTTTTATTGGCCGCACGGTGGGCCGCCGAGCTTGTCTGTACGGCCGGGCAAGGCCGCCTTGACGAGCTTCGAACACCGGGCCACCGGGCTATGGAATTCCCGATCAGTCGGGTATTCCAGTCGTCTCTACACTGCGCTCCTTCGCAGAAAGACGCGCCGGCCAATCACGATGGATGACCTGATCCTTGAAACCCGCCACCTGACCAAGGAGTTCAAGGGGTTCGTGGCCGTTGACGACGTGAACCTCCAGGTGCGCCGGGGCACCATCCACGCGCTGATCGGGCCCAACGGTGCGGGCAAGACCACCGTCTTCAACCTCCTGACCAAATTTCTACCGGCCACGAGTGGGCAGATCCTGTACAAGGGACAGGACATCACCGCTCGCAAGGCCGCCGAGGTGGCCCGTGACGGTCTGGTGCGCTCCTTCCAGATTTCGGCCGTGTTCCCACACCTGACAGTGCTGGAAAACGTGCGGGTGGGCCTTCAGCGCGGCCTGGGCACGAGCTACCACTTCTGGAAGCCCGAGTCCACGCTGTACCGACTGAACGACCGCGCGATGGAGCTGCTGGAGCAGGTGGACCTGGGAGGCTTTGCCGACACGGTCACGGTGGAACTGCCCTACGGGCGCAAGCGCGCACTGGAGATCGCCACCACCCTGGCGCTGGACCCGGAGCTGATGCTGCTGGACGAGCCCACCCAAGGCATGGGACACGAGGATGTGGGCCGCGTGGTGGAACTGATCCGCCGGGTAGCAGCCAACCGCACCGTTCTGATGGTGGAACACAACATGAACGTGGTGGCCAATCTATCGGACACCATCACGGTGCTGGCCCGGGGCTCGGTGTTGGCCGAAGGGCCGTACGCGCAGGTGTCCCAGGACCCGCGTGTGCTCGAAGCCTATGTGGGCTCGGCTGAAGCCTGAACATCACCCCTTGGCCATGAACATCCACCAGACACCCCGAGCAGGAGACCCGGCGTGAGTCCCACACTGCTGAAGGTAGCCGGGCTGCATGCCTGGTACGGCGAATCCCATGTGCTGCACGGCATTGACTTTGAGGTTCGTCAGGGCGAACTCGTCACCCTGCTGGGCCGCAACGGTGCTGGGCGAACCACCACCATCAAGTCCATCCTCGGCCTGGTGGGCAAGCGCAGCGGCTCCATCGAAATCGCCGGTGTGGAAACGGTGAATCTGCCCACCAACCGCATCGCGCGCCTGGGGCTGGGCTACTGCCCCGAGGAGCGCGGCATCTTCTCCTCCCTGTCCTGCGAAGAGAACCTGCTGCTGCCACCCCAAGTGGGCGAAGGTGGCATGAGCCTGGATGAGATCTACGAGATGTTCCCCAACCTGAAGGAACGTCGGAACAGCCAGGGCACTCGGTTGTCGGGGGGCGAGCAGCAGATGCTCGCCATGGCCCGCATCCTGCGCACCGGCGCCAAGATCTTGCTGCTCGATGAAATCACCGAGGGTCTGGCACCTGTGATCGTGCAGACCCTGGGCCGAGTGATCCGATCGCTCAAGGACAAGGGGCTGACCATCATCTTGGTGGAGCAGAACTTCCGCTTCGCCGCCCCTCTGGCAGACCGCCACTATGTGATCGAGCACGGCCAGATCGTGGCCACGGTTCACAAGTCCGAACTGGCCGAGAAATCCGAGATGCTGCACGACCTGCTCGGGGTCTGAACCGAGCAGGCACTTTTTTACCCACGAGCTTTACCCACGAGCGTTTTACACGCCACCACACCAAAGGAGACCACCATGAAACTCAAGACTCTGGCCGCAGCGGCCGCCCTCGCCCTGACCCCCGTTCTGGGTACGGCCCAGCAAGGCAAGCTGTCCGGCGACGTCGTCAAGATCGGCGTGCTGACCGACATGTCCGGTCTTTACGCCGACTATGGCGGCCCGGGTGCCCTGGCTGCAGCGCGCCTGGCCGTTCAGGACTTCGGCGGCAAGATGTTCGGCAAGAACATCGAGGTGGTCAACGCTGACCACCAGAACAAGCCCGACATCGCCAAGAACGTGACGCAGCAGTGGTTTGATCGCGACGGCGTGGACATGACGGTGGAGAACCTGAACTCCTCCGTGGCCCTGGCCGTGCAGGCCCTGGGCAAGGAAAAGAACAAGATCACCATCGTCACCGGGGCAGCCACCTCGCGCCTGACCAACGAAGACTGCGCCCCCGGCACCGGCATCCATTACCTGATGGACACCATCGCTCTGGGCAATGTGGTGGGCAAGGCCGTGGTGAAGGACGGCGGCAACAGCTGGTTCTTCCTGACGGCCGACTACGCCTTCGGCCATTCCCTGGAAAAGGACACCGGCGAAGTGGTCAAGGCTGCTGGTGGTCGCGTCAACGGCGCCGTGCGCCACCCCCTGGGCACCAATGACTTCAGCTCCTTCCTGTTGCAGGCACAGACCTCCGGCGCCAAGGTGGTCGGCCTGGCCAACGCCGGCGGCGACACGGTGAACTCCATCAAGGCAGCTGCCGAATTCGGCATCACCAAGCGCCAGAACCTGGCCGCCTTGCTGATGCTCATCACCGATGTGCATGCCATTGGACTGAACACCGCGCAGGGCCTGTACCTGACCGAAGGCTGGTATTGGGACCTGAACCCCGAGACGCGCGCCTGGGCCGACAAGTTCAGCAAGGTGATGAACGGCCGCAAGCCCAACTCCAACCACGCATCGGTGTACTCGGCCACCATGCACTACCTCAAGGCCGTGCAGGCTGCGGGCACCGATGACACGGCGGCCGTCATGAAGAAGATGCGTGAGACGCCGATCAACGACATGTTCGCCAAGAACGGTCAGTTGCGCGAAGACGGCCGCATGGTGCACGACATGTACCTGTTCCAGGTGAAGAAGCCCAGCGAGTCCAAGGGCACCTGGGACTACTACAACCTCAAGGGCACCGTGAAGGGCGAGGATGCCTTCCAGTCGATGGCCGCCGGCAAGTGCGCCGCGGTCAAGAAGTAAGGCCCGCTCAAGCCACAGACCAGACGGGACACCATGGACGAAATCTTTGGCGTGCCGATCCAGGCCTTCATGGGGCAACTCATGCTGGGCCTGGTCAACGGCTCCTTCTATGCGCTGTTGTCGCTGGGCCTGGCCGTCATCTTCGGCATGCTCAACATCGTCAACTTCGCCCATGGTGCCCTGTACATGGTGGGCGCCTTCTTCGCTTGGATGCTGCTGAACTACGCCGGCATCAACTACTGGATGGCGCTGGTGCTGGTGCCCCTGGCCGTGGGCCTGATCGGCGTGCTCATCGAGAAGTTCCTGCTGCAATGGCTGCAGGGCTTGGATCACCTGTACGGCCTGCTGCTGACCTTTGGTCTGGCGCTGATGCTGGAAGGCGCATTCCGCGAGGCCTATGGCTCCTCAGGGCTGCCCTATGAGCTGCCCGAGGTGTTCCGTGGCGCCTTCGACCTGGGCTTCATGTTCCTGCCCAAGTACAGGGCCTGGGTGGTGGTGGCCGCGCTGGTGGTGTGTCTGCTGACCTGGTACGTCATCGAGAAGACCAAGCTGGGGGCCTACCTGCGTGCGGGCACCGAGAACCCCAACCTGGTGAAGGCCTTCGGCATCAATGTGCCGCTGATGGTGACCCTGACCTACGCGTTTGGCGTGGGCCTGGCGGGGCTGGCCGGTGCGATGGCCGCACCCATCTATCAGGTCAGCCCGCTGATGGGCTCGAACATCATCATCATCGTGTTTGCGGTGGTGGTGATCGGTGGCATGGGTTCGATCCTGGGCTCCATCGTCACCGGCTTGGCGCTGGGCCTGATCGAGGGCCTGAGCAAGGTGTTCTATGCGGAAATCTCCACCACGGTGGTGTTCATCATCATGGCCATCGTGCTGATGGTGCGGCCTGCGGGCCTGTTCGGGCGGGAGAAGTGAACATGAGCCGAACCGCCCTCACCTTCTGGGTTCTGTTGGCGGCCGGACTGGCCGCGCCCTTCGTGGGCTACCCGATCTTCCTGATGAAGGTCCTGTGCTTTGCCCTGTTCGCCAGTGCCTTCAACCTGCTCATCGGTTTCACCGGTCTGCTGTCCTTCGGACATGCGATGTTCTTCGGCTTCGCGGCCTATGTGTCGGGCCATGCGGCCAAGGTGTGGGGCCTGACGCCTGAACTGGCCATCCTGGCCGGAACGGCCAGCGCCGCCGGCATCGGTGCCGTGACGGGCTGGCTGGCGGTACGGCGCCAGGGCATCTACTTCGCCATGGTCACGCTGGCGCTGGCGCAGATGGTGTACTTCATTTGTGTGCAGGCGCCCTTCACCTATGCCGAAGATGGCATCCAGAGCATTCCGCGCGGTTCGTTGTTCGGCGTGGTCGACCTGAGCGGCGACCGGACCATGTACTACCTGGTGTTTGCGGTGTTCATGCTGGGTCTGTTGGGCATCTACCGCATCATCCATTCACCCTTCGGACAGGTCTTGAAGTCGATCCGCGAAAACGAGGCTCGCGCGCTCTCATTGGGCTACGACGTGGACCGCTACAAGCTGGTGGCCTTCATCCTGTCGGCCACGCTCGCGGGCCTGGCTGGCGCCACCAAGAGCCTGGCCTTCGGCCTGGCCACGCTGACCGATGTCAGCTGGCAAATGAGCGGCGAAGTGGTGCTGATGACGCTATTGGGGGGCATGGGCACCATCTTCGGCCCCGCCCTCGGCGCAGCCATCATCGTCACCATGCAGAACTACCTCTCTGGCCTGGGCTCGATGGTGACCATCATCATGGGCGCGACCTTCGTGGCCTGCGTGCTGCTGTTCCGTCGCGGCATCGTGGGAGAACTCGAGTACCGTTTGGGGCGCAAGTCGGGGGGTTGAGCGGTCTGCCTACAATGGGGAGCTTCGCGGCCTCTGGATCTACCCCAACCCCGCCGCCAGGAGAACCCCATGAGCGACAGCTCCAAGCCGGCCGCCGCTGCGGCCCGCAAGGTCTTCATCCGCACCTTCGGGTGCCAGATGAACGAATACGATTCCGACAAGATGGCTGACGTGCTGAACGCGGCCGAGGGCTATGAGCCCACGGACAACCCCGAAGAAGCCGACCTGATCCTCTTCAACACCTGCTCGGTGCGCGAAAAGGCGCAGGAAAAGGTGTTCAGCGACCTGGGTCGGGTAAAGCACCTCAAGGAAAAGGGCGTGCTGATCGGTGTCGGCGGCTGCGTGGCCTCTCAGGAAGGCGCAGCCATCATCGAGCGCGCACCCTATGTGGACCTGGTGTTCGGGCCGCAGACCCTGCACCGGCTGCCGCAGATGATCGAGCAGCGCAAGGCCGCTCGCCGGCCCCAGGTCGACATTTCCTTCCCCGAAATCGAGAAATTCGATCACTTGCCGCCGGCTCGCAAGGAAGGGGCTTCGGCCTTCGTGTCCATCATGGAGGGCTGCAGCAAGTACTGCTCGTACTGCGTGGTGCCCTACACGCGGGGCGAAGAGGTCTCGCGGCCGTTCGAGGACGTGCTCACCGAGGTGGCCGGCCTGGCCGACCAAGGGGTGAAGGAAATCACCCTGCTGGGTCAGAACGTGAACGCCTACCGGGGCCGCATGGGCGACACGGCCGAGATCGCCGACTTCGCTCTGCTGCTGGAGTACGTGGCTGAGATTCCCGGCGTGCAGCGCATCCGCTACACCACGAGCCACCCCAATGAATTCACCCAGCGCCTGATCGAGGCCTATGGCAAGACCGACAAGCTGGTGAACCACCTGCACCTGCCGGTGCAGCACGGCTCGGACCGCATCCTGATGGCCATGAAGCGGGGTTACACCGCGATGGAATACAAGAGCACCATCCGCAAGCTGCGGGCGGTGCGGCCCGACATTTCCATGAGCTCGGACTTCATCGTGGGGTTCCCAGGCGAAACCGAAGAGGACTTCGGCAAGATGATGAAGCTCATCGAAGACGTCGGCTTCGACGCCTCGTTCAGCTTCATCTTCAGCCCGCGGCCGGGCACGCCGGCAGCCAACCTGCCCGACGACACCCCCCAGGATGTGAAGCTCAAGCGCCTGCAGCACCTGCAGGCCACCCTCGAGGCGAATGTGCGTCGCATCAGCGACAGCCGCTTGGGAACGCTTCAGCGCATCCTGGTCGAAGGGCCCTCACGCAACAGCGCCACGGGCAAGGCGGGCAGCTCGGCCACAGAGTTGATGGGGCGCACGGAGTGCAACCGCATCGTGAACTTTGAAGGCGGCCCGCAGGGTGCGCGTCTGCACGGGCAGATGCTGCAGGTGCGCATCACCGAGGCGCTGCCGCATTCTTTGCGGGGCGAGGTGGTGGTGGGCTGATCAGTCCCTGGGCCACAGGAATGCGCGCAGCCAAATCGCCAGGGCCGTCGCGGTCACCGTGAAGGCGTTTCCCCACATCGAGCCCTCGACCCCGTTGTAGGCCCAGGTGCCGACATAGGCCAGCAGCGCAGCGAGGTAGGCCCAAAGCCACAACGAAAGCGCCCGGGTGCCTTGGGTTTGACCACGCCAAAGCAGCTTCACTGCCAACACCGACAGCGCCGACACGCCCAATGGCAAGGCC
>JBEAWD010000309.1:0-5623 GCA_041160585.1 Pseudomonadota bacterium
CGCGCCTCAGTCGTAGACCTCGGCCTGTGGGTCGGTGGCCTCGAGCTCGTAGCTGGCCGCCAGCATCGCCAACCGAGCGATCACGCCGTACATGTAGAAGCGGTTGGGCGCCGACACGCCGGGTTTGGTACCGGGGCGCGGCAGGTGATTGGGCTCGGCGAAGGCCAGGGGCACGAAGGCGGCGCCTGGGGCATTGAGGTTCTCGTCGACGCCACGTTCGGCGTGCACCCGGTAGAAGCCTCCGACCACATAGCGGTCCAACATGTAGACCACGGGTTCGGCCACCGCATCGTTCACGCGTTCATTGGTCAGCACACCTTCCTGGATGATGACCTCGGACACCGGTTGGCCTTCCTTGATCACGCTCATCTTGTTCTTGGTGCGGCGGCCGATCTCGTTGAGCTCAGCGGCATCGCGTACCGTCATGATGCCCATGCCATAGGTGCCGGCATCTGCCTTGACCACCACGAAGGGCTTCTCCTGGATGCCGTACTCCTTGTACTTGCGGCGCACCTTGGTGATCAGCGCGTCCACCTGGCCCTGGATGCAGTCGATGCCCGTGCCCTCGGCGAAGTTCACCTGGCCGCACTGGGCGTACATCGGATTGATCAGCCAGGGGTCCATGCCCATGAGCTTGGCGAACTTCTTGGCCACTTCCTCATAGCTGTGGAAGTGCTTGCTCTTGCGGCGCACGGCCCAGCCTGCATGCAAGGGGGGCAGCAGGTACTGCTCGTGCAGGTTTTCCAGCACAGCTGGGATACCCCCCGACAGATCGTTGTTCAGCAGGATGGTGCAGGGGTCGAAATCCTTCAGACCCAGGCGGTGGCGGGTGCGGATCAGGGGCTCGAGCGTGAGCGTGCTGCCGTCGGGCAGTTCAAGCCGGGTGGGCTCCTTGATGGCCTCGTCCAGCGTACCCAAGCGCACGTTCAGTCCTGCCTGGGTAAAGATTTGGATCAGCCGCTGGACATTGGTCAGGTAGAAGGTGTTGCGGGTGTGGCGCTCGGGGATCAGCAGCAGGTTCTTGGCCTCGGGGCAGATCTTCTCGATGGCGGCCATGGCCGCCTGCACCGCCAGGGGCAGCATTTCTTCGGTCAGGTTGTTCCAGCCGCCCGGGAAGAGGTTGGTGTCCACCGGGGCCAGCTTGAAGCCGGCGTTGCGCACATCCACCGAGGTGTAAAAGGGCGGGGTATGTTCCATCCATTCCAACCGGAACCAGCGCTCGATGGCCGGCATCGACTCCAGGATGCGCTGCTCGAGTTCGTTGATGGGACCGGTCAGGGCCGTGATGAGGTGGGGGACCATGGGTTTCCTTGGATCTGAGGCGCCATTTTAGGGAGATGGGGTGAGTCGACGCTTTGCAAGCGGCAAGCTGGCTTCGCTGAAATCGCAACTTGAACCGGTTGCCCACTCGACTTTGGCCGTGGCGCCATACTCCGCAAGGCCGACACCAACACCCGGAGAACCCGCTGTGAACACCCGACGCACCCTGATCGCCACCGCCACCGCCACCGCCGCTGCTGCCTGCGCCGGTCTGTCGCCCGCCGCCTGGGCACAGGCCTACCCGAGCAAGCCCATCACGCTGATCGTGCCCTATTCACCCGGTGGCGTGGTCGATGCGTCGGCGCGGCTGCTGGGCGACCAACTGGCCAAGGCCCTGGGGGGCAGCGTGGTGATCGAGAACAAACCGGGGGCCAGCGGCAACATCGGCATGCAGGCCGTGGCCACCGCGCCCAAGGACGGGCACACCCTCTTGATCTCCTATTCGGCCAACCACGTGGGCAACCCGGCCATGTTCGCCAAGCTGCCCTGGGCGCAAAAGGACTTCGCGCCCATTGCACAACTGACCGCGGCCACCAACGTGATTGCCGCGCACCCCACGGTACCGGCGAACACGCTCAAGGACTTCATCACCTTTCTCAAGGCCAACCCCGGCAAGCTGAACTACGCCTCTCAAGGCAATGGCTCGCTGGCCCATGTGGGCACGGCCCTGTTCGAGCAGGCCACCGGCACCGACATGGTCCACGTGCCCTACAAGGGCTCGGGCGCAGCCATTGCCGACGTGCTCAGCGGGCAGGTGCAGGTGTTCATCACCACGCCGCCCTCGGTGATGCAGCATGTGCAGGCGGGCAAGCTGAAGGCCTATGCGGTCACAGGCAAGACCCGCCACCCGGGTCTGCCCAATGTGCCCACGGTGGCCGAGGCCGGGATGCCCGGCTTCGAACTGGAGGCCTGGGTGGCGCTGTTCGCACCGGCGGGTACGCCCGCGCCGGTGCTGGCGCAGCTGGCCGACGCCACGAAGAAGGCCCTGGCCACGCCTGAGGCGAAGGCAGCGGCCGACAAGTTCGGCGTGGAGATCCGCTATAGCGACCCCGCCGGCTTGGCCGCCTTGGTCAACCGCGAAACCGACTACTGGGGCAACATCATCCGCACGCGCAAGATCTCGGCGGACTGAAAGCTAAGGGCCTCGCGCCCTTCGAGCACGGCACCAAAAAAAGGACCTTCCGTTGCCGGAAGGCCCCAACTCGCTTACCGAGGAGAACAATCGTTACGAACGCCCCCGCCGCTGGCGGCGAGGGCTGTGCACAGGATCAGCGGTTGTACGCCGTCTCGCCGTGCGAGGAAATGTCCAGACCTTCGCGCTCTTCTTCTTCGGTCACGCGCAGGCCAATGACCATGTCCACGATCTTGAACATCACCAGGGCCACGATGCCCGACCACACGATGGTGGCGATCACACCCTGAGTCTGCACCCAGACCTGGGCACCCGTGCCACCCCACTCGCCGCAGGCGTTGGTGACGTAGTTGCAGATGCCGGTGCCGCCGAGGCTGGGCGAAGCGAACACGCCGGTGAGGATGGCGCCCAGGATGCCGCCGACGCCGTGTACGCCGAACACGTCCAGGCTGTCATCCGCGCCCAGCATCTTCTTCAGGCCGTTCACGCCCCACAGGCACACGAAGCCCGACAGCAGGCCGATGACCAGCGCGCCGCCCACACCCACGAAGCCGCAGGCCGGGGTGATGGCCACCAGGCCCGACACCGCACCCGACGCGGCACCCAGCATCGAGGCCTTGCCCTTGAGCATCGCTTCACCAGCACACCAGGCCAACGTTGCAGCGGCCGTGGCCACGATGGTGTTGATGAAGGCCAGCGCTGCCACGCCGTTGGCTTCGAGGTTGGATCCGGCGTTGAAGCCGAACCAGCCCACCCACAGCATGGAGGCACCCACCATCGTCAGCGTCAGGCTGTGCGGAGCCATGGCTTCACGGCCGTAGCCCACGCGCTTGCCGACCATGTACGCGCCCACCAAGCCGGCCACAGCCGCGTTGATGTGCACCACGGTGCCGCCTGCGAAGTCCAGTGCGCCCTTGGCCCACAGGAAGCCGGCGTTGGCGGAGACGGTGGCCAGCGTTTCTTCAGAGGTGATGGCGTCCGGACCGTCCCAGTACCAGACCATGTGCGCAATGGGCAGGTAGCTGAAGGTGAACCACAGCACCGAGAACAGAATCACCGCCGAGAACTTGATGCGCTCGGCAAAGGCGCCGACGATGAGCGCCGTGGTGATGGCGGCGAAGGTGCCCTGGAAGGCCACGAAGGTGAGCTCGGGCAGGTACACGCCTTTGCTGAAGGTGGCCGCCACGCTCTCGGGCGTTACGCCCTTGAGGAACAGCTTGTCCAGCGTGCCGATGAACGGATTGCCCGCGGTGAAGGCCGCGGAGTAGCCGTAGATCACCCACAGAACCGAGATCAGCGCGAAGATGACGAAGACCTGCATCAGCACCGACAGCATGTTCTTGCTGCGCACCAAGCCGCCGTAGAACAGGGCCAGGCCGGGGATGGTCATGAGGATCACCAGGGCGGTGGACGCCGTCATGAAGGCGGTGTCGCCCTTGTTGGGAACAGGCGGGGGCGCCGCAGCCGCAGCCGCATCCGCGGCCTCGGCAGCAGCGGGTGCGGCGGCAGCGGCATCTGCCGTGGCCGGCGCCGCCGCAGCAGCAGCCGGCGCAGCGGCCTGCGCCCAGCTGAGGTCGGGCGCGGCGGCCAGACCCAGA
This sequence comes from Pseudomonadota bacterium, assembly GCA_041160585.1. GTDB lineage: Bacteria > Pseudomonadota > Gammaproteobacteria > Burkholderiales > Burkholderiaceae_C > RFTU01. The sequence goes on from JBEAWD010000309.1 coordinate 4,051, forward strand.
ATGCCCACGGCGGCCAGCGCCAGGGCCATGGTGGCAAAAAACTTCTTCATCACAGTGCATCCTTTCCGGTTTCGCCCGTGCGGATGCGCAGCACCTGCTCCAGCGGGGACACGAAGATCTTGCCGTCACCGATCTTGCCGGTGCGGGCAGCGCTTTCAATGGCCTCGATCACGCGGTCGACGATGGCGTCGTCCACGGCGGCCTCCACTTTCACCTTGGGCAGAAAGTCCACCACATACTCCGCGCCGCGATACAGCTCGGTGTGGCCCTTTTGCCGACCGAAGCCCTTGACTTCGGTCACGGTCAAACCTTGAACGCCCAGGGCGCTGAGCGCTTCCCGGACTTCGTCAAGCTTGAAGGGCTTGACGATGGCGGTCACCATCTTCATGAAACGTCTCCTTGATGACGACTGGCGTCAGAAGTTGTACTTCAGGCCCACGACCACGCCGCTGCGGCCCAGTTGCTTGCCGTTGGGCGCCACATAGGAGCCCGCCTGTGCATCGGTGCCGATCAGGGTGATGCTGGGCACCACGCCGCTGAAGTCCTTGCTCAGGGTCAGCGAGTAATCGGTGTAGGAGTAAATGCCGTTGCCCTTGCCGCTCACGCGCTGGTGGCCCACGTGCGGGGCGAGCATGTAGCCGCCGCCCAGGTCGAAGCTTGCGGTCACGTCCAGGTAGCCGCTGCCCGCGCTGTCGGCAAAGCCGAACAGGTTGGACGTGGCGTGCGAGTACTTCACCGTGAAGGCCCCTGCGGTGATGGCGCCGTAGACCTCCTGGGTGTCGGCGCTGGGCTTCAGGCCGTTGCTGGGGTACACGTAGCGCAGGGCGCCGACGTCATAGGCAAGGCCCTCGGCAAGGGTGCCCTTGTAACCGCCATAAAGGTCGATCTCCACATCGGCGCCGCCCTTGGCGTCCTTGATCCACTTGATGGTGGAAGCCCAAGCGCCCAGGTAGAAGCCGCTGGGGAAAGCGTAATCGGCACCCGCCTGAACGGCCGGCTGGAATCGCGTTTGGGAGATGCCGCGGTAGCGGTACTCGGAGAACACGGCGGCGTTGAACGTCAGGGGGCTGGCCTCGGGGGTGGCCGTTTGGGCTTGGGCCCCCGTGGGGGCGGCAGCGCCCAGGGCCAGCAAGGCGCCGGCCAGGGCGGAGGACAGAATGGTCTTGTTCATGGGGGCTCCTGGAAAAGGTCAAAGGGTGACAACACGGGGTTAGGGCAACTTCCATGCCACGCGCCGGACCCTGTTTTCGGGTCTTGTAAACCCAAAACGCACCAATACGGTGCGCCAACGGGGTGCGATGGGGCGTCGCGCCGTGGGAATTCGCACCAAAGCGGTGTCTTGACGCGTCCTGCCCCCTCCCCGGGGTGACCCCTGCGGGCGATGCGCCTGCCGCGGGCGCTTTCCAGAATGGGCCCAGGCGCTCAGGCAGGCCAAAGGGGCTTGCGTCGGCGCCCGGGCGGAGGGAGCCAGGATCATGGGATTGGCTGTGGTGCACACACGCACCCTGGAAGGTTGGCAGGCTGAACCGGTTCAGGTAGAGGTGCACCTGGCCAACGGCCTGCCCAGCATGAC